>CAZWFH010000252.1:0-2944 GCA_964632105.1 uncultured Atribacterota bacterium | reverse complement strand
TTTCACCAGAAACCATAACTTGTCTGCTTGAATTTGTAGAATTTATTAATTTACTGCCAGAAAGCTCCAAATGGAAAGAAAATTTTCAAGAATATCTGAAAAAAAGAGGATTACTGGGGAAAAGTAGTAATAAAAATAAAAAGTTATAAATAAAAAAGACCGAAGGAGAAAAGATAAAAAGATATGACAATTACTCTGGATTCAATACGCAAAAATCAAAAAGTAAAAGTTGTTAGTTTTTCCGGGGGATGGGGAATAAGACAACGCTTAGGGTGTTTAGGTATCCATCCCGGAGACATAATAACTGTAAAAAGGAGTGCTATTATGCGAGGACCCATTTTAATAAGTGTCCATGGGAACCAGGTTGCCTTGGGCAGGGGAGTAGCCAGAAAAGTTGTGGTGGAGGCAGAATAATGAAAATTGCTCTTATGGGACAACCTAACTCAGGTAAAAGCACTGTCTTTAATGATGTTGCGGGATATAAGGCAATAACTTCTAATTTTCCTGGAAAGACCGTAAAATATACCCTAACAAAATTTAATCTTCTTGGACAAACCATTGAGTTAGTAGATTTGCCAGGGACCTATTCCTTAACTTCGTTTGATCTGGCTGAACTTGAAGCAAGAAAGTATTTACTAAAAGGTAATGTCGATGTAGTTATAAACGTTATCGATGCATCTTTGCTTAGTAGAAGTTTAGAGCTTACTCTTCAACTTTTAGAACTTAAGCTACCCATGGTAATTTGTCTTAATATGATTGATGAAGCCGATCGTAAAGGCATTAAAATTAATATTGAAAAATTATCTAAAATCCTTGGTATTCCAGTAGTACCAACAATCGCCTTAAAGGGAAAAGGAGTGAAAAAACTTTTTTCTATGGCCTGTAAGATAGGAGAAGAAAAGAGAATAGGCAAAACTCTAAATTTTAGTAAAGATGTAGAGGATGTTGTAACACAATTATCTATACAAATTAAGAAGAAACAGATTAGCCAAGAATTTAATGTAACTGAACGGTTTTTGGCTATTAAATATTTAGAAAATGATAGTTATTATATGGAGAATTTTGAGAAGAGAGATAAAGATATTTTTAAAGATATTATCCATTTTCAAAATCAACTTAGTGAAACTCATGGTAGACAATCCGATGTAGTTATTTCCTCTGAACGGCATCATTTATCCATGAATATATATGAATCTGTAGTTTTACTTACTAGACCTCATACAAGTCTAATAGATTATCTGGATAATATTTTAATGCATCCATTTTTGGGGTATATTTCTTTAGGTCTAATTTTTTATTTATTTTTTAATTTAATTTTTAGTGCCGGGAAAATGGTAGAAGAGCCATTACTGGATTATTTTTATAGGCTAATTCCTTTAATAGAAAAGAGTATCAATCCAAATACTCTATCATTTTCAATAATTAATGGTATTATCCAAGGGTTAGCCGGCGGGATAGCTATTGTCTTGCCTTATCTGTTCCCTTTTTTATTTGGCTTAGCTATTTTAGAAGATTTAGGTTATTTGCCTCGCATAGCTTTCCTTTTAGACGCCTTTTTACATAAAATTGGTTTACACGGTAAAGCAATTATACCTTTTATATTAGGATATGGCTGTACTGTTCCGGCTATAATGGCTACCAGGATTTTGGAATCGGAAAGAGACCGTTTTATTGCCTCTGTGCTGGCTACCATGATTCCCTGTGCTGCGCGAATGACTATAATATTTGCATTAGTGGCTTTTTACATTAGTCCTCAAGCAGCTTTAGCAGTTTATATTTTAAATATTATTGTAATTATCATATCAGGAAAGATATTATCCCGCTTGCTACCAGAGGTAACCCCGGGAATGATCTTAGAAATTCCGGCTTATCATATTCCTTCTATAAAAGTTGCTTTAGCCAAGACCTGGCTCAGAATGAAAGAATTTATATTTATTGCCTGGCCCTTGCTTATTGCTGGAAGTACAGTTTTAAGTCTATTACAATATTTTAAGGCAGATAATTATATAAACCAATTATTTTCTCCTTTGACCTTTTCTTTACTTGGTCTTCCAATTGTAGTGGGAACAACATTAATATTCGGTATTCTTCGTAAAGAACTTTCTATGTTAATGTTAATTCAGGCTATAGGAACTTCTAATGTCGCCGCAGTAATGTCCACGACTCAGATTATGACTTTTACCATCTTTATAATTTTTTATGTTCCTTGTGTAGCGACTATTGCGGTTCTGTGGAAAGAAATTGGGAGTAAACGGACTTTATTTACTATAGCTTTTACTTCTATTTTAGCCATTATTTTAGCAACCATTACTCGATTTGTATACTAAAGAACAGTATATAGTATCGAGTATATAGTATATAGTGAAGAAAAAACTAGAAAAAAAGAATAAAAAAAACAAAAGCAAAAACTATAATAAAGAAAGTATCGAAAGAAGAATCCAGAAGTCTAATTAGTATATAGTATGTAGTATATAGTATATCGTGAAGAAAATAGTAATGTAGGGGCACGATGAATCGTGCCCCTAGGAAAAGTGAAGCCAAATCAGTATCTTGTGAATCGTATCTCGAGTGGGGGCCTATTGCATACGCCCTCATAGCGTGGAGCGTATAGTTAACAAAATACACTTCTTTTTTTTCTTTACTCGATACTATATACTATATACTCAATACTCGATACTGTTTTTAAAAATATTTGACAAAAATTTTTATATAGTATATTATGTTAATGGTAACCATTATCAATAAGAAAGGACTAATATTATGCCAGGAAGATGGGGTGGAGGACCAGAAAAATGGTGGCATGGAGAATTTAGAGGATGTGGTTATAGAATTACTATTCCACGTTAAATCATTTTAGATGTTTTAGATAAATCTGAAGAACATTTAAGTGCAGAAGATATATATTTAAAAGTACATAATATTTATCCGGCTATCGGCCTTACCA
>CAZWFH010000251.1:0-2965 GCA_964632105.1 uncultured Atribacterota bacterium | reverse complement strand
ATGAATTCTGGTATTAATAAATGGTAGGGTTTTATTAGTCACATAACCGCTAACCTGCTAACTATATTGATTTTTACTTATCAAGTGTACCTTTAATAATTACTTGGGCAATAGCATATTCTTTGGTGTGAGAGATGGTGATAAAATACTTGCTAACTCCTTTTGTTGAAGCGATATTTTTTAATTTTCCGGATGTGTCTATGATAGGCTGTCCTAGTTCATCATTTTTTATCTCAATCTCTTTCCAGTTAGCCTCTCTTAAGCCTAATCCTAATGCTTTTAATAGTGCTTCTTTGGCGGCAAATTTTCCAGCATAAGATTGATATTTGTTGCTCTTCTTTTTTTCACAATAATCTCTCTCTAGGGGAGTAAAAATCCTGGAGTTAAAATTATTTCCCCATCTTTTAATTATTTTTTCTATTCTTTCTATTTTAACTAAATCTATTCCACAACCTATAATCAAGAGCATCTATCCTTTTACTTATTAATTTTTCTCTATCAGTTATTAATTAGCTAGATAATTTAAAATTCTTTGTAATAAACATTACCCTCTTCTATCTTTCCTTTTAGCCATTTCAGTAAATATTTTTTAATTACGTTTCTGCTAACGGGTATTAAAAAAATAAAACCCAATATATCTGTAACAAAACCGGGAGTAAGAAGTAATATACCTCCGGCCAGGATAATTGCTCCTTGAATTAAGCTATCTCCTGGCATGATTCCATCATTTAAATCGTTCTGAATCTTCTTTAATATCATAAAACCCTGATTTTTTACCAAATAAGCTCCTAATATCCCGGTAAAAATAATTATACCGATTATAGTTAAACTCCCTATCCTCTTCCCCACTTCAATTAAAATATATAGTTCTGTTACTGGAACTATTACAAATAGTATTAATAGTTTAGTAAAAAACATTCTTTTCTCCTATTCATAATTAAGGTAATTTTAGTAAAATATTCTTAAATTAGTCGTTAGTTTTAAATACCATTTTTCAATTTTTAGTATATAGCTAAAAATTTAAAACTAAAAGCGAAAAACCATAATTCAAAACTCTTAACTAGTCGATAGTGAATAGTCGTTAGTCGTTAGTACTAAATAAAGATTTTCAGTTAATAGTTGTAAGATGCAAGTTAATTTAAATATCCAGTTACTCAATCAATTTAGTTAACTAGTTTAATTTTATTTCCTTAATTAAATAACCATGCAACCGGCAACCGGATAACTAATTCTTAACGAGATACGATTCACGAGATACGAGATACGGATATAATTTTGCGCTTTTCATTTTTCGTTTTATTACTATATGCTAATTAGAGCTTACGGAAGAAGAAAATTCCTATGCAACTAAATTAATTTAAGATTAGTATTACATATATTCTTCTACTTCTTTCTGCATCTCCTTAGATACAACTATAAACTTCCCCTTTGCCTCCGTCAATAAGGCGCCATCTTCTGAACGAGCTTCCGCTTGAGCCTCAATCATTCTGCCTAAATCTTTAGTCATCTGTGCGGCAAAGATAATTTTTTCACCTACCAGAGCTTTTTTTCTGTATTTGATGTTTATTTCTACGGTCATAGTCATAACATCCTTAGTTATAATTGCAGTTCTGCCCATTATTTCATCTAAAATAGAAAATAATATTCCTCCATGAACAATTCCTTTAAAGCCTTGATGTTTTGATTCAGGAATAAACTCTGCTTTAATTTTATCTTGATCCATAAAAAAAGTGATATTTAAACCGATAGGATTATCGTTCCCACAAACAAAACAATTTTTATATCCTGGTAAAGCTTGCAAAAGTAAAACCTCCCTTTAATTAGTCGTTAGTGTATCGTATCGCGTATTGCGTATCGAGTATCTCGTAAAAATTCCGATATTTTTTTCTTTTTAATTTATATTTATTTTTATTCTAACTACTTGATTCTAAATTTCTCACGATATACTATATATTAACCGTTAGCCAGTTACCTGATTTGCCGCTTTGTTAGTTGCTTTGAGACGATATCTTTTTCTACTTCTGTCTCTTATTTTCTTAGCTATATACTCGATACTTAATACTCGATACTATACTTCTATACGCTAAACGCTATCCGCTAGAATGGAATACTATATACTAATTTTAGTTGTTAACTATTTCTTTTATCGCCTTTATAGTGGTATAAATATCTTCTTCACTAATTCCGTAATGAGTAACCAAACGAACTTTAGTAGGTGGTCGAGGTGAACCTAATATATTATATTTTGCTAACTTGGGTAAAAATTGGTAAGTATCCATACCAGATTTATTAAGGTCCAAATAAACCATATTAGTCTGAACTGTCTCTAAATCAACTTTTATTCCACCTATATCAGCCAAACCCTCTCCTAAAATTCGGGCATTTTTGTGGTCTTTTTCTAATCTTTCTACCATATTTTCAATGGCAATTATCCCAGCAGCTGCTAAAATTCCTGCCTGTCTCATCCCTCCCCCCAGCATCTTTCTATTTTTACGGGCTCTTTGAATGAATTCTTTTGAACCGGCTAAAATCGAACCTATCGGAGCACTAAGACCTTTGGAAAGACAAAACATCACTGAATCAACATTTTTAGTGAGAAGAGCGGGTTTAATATTTAACGCAATTGCAGCATTAAATATTCGAGCACCGTCTAAATGAACAAGAATTTTTCTTTGGTGTGCTAATTGGCAGATTTCCTCGACTACTTCAGGGGGAGCAATTGTTCCACCTGCTCGATTATGGGTATTTTCCAAACAAATTAAAGTCGTCTTAGGGTAATGAAGATTTTCATCTCTCAACGCCTTCTTAATATCCTGAGGATAAATAATTCCTTTATTTCCGACAATTAACCGGGGCATCACTCCTGCTACTACCGACATACCGCCCACCTCGTAATAATAAATATGGGAGTCCATCTCTAAAATTACTTCATCTCCTCTTTGGCAATGAGTCAATACCGCAATAA
>CAZWFH010000250.1:0-2989 GCA_964632105.1 uncultured Atribacterota bacterium | reverse complement strand
GCAATTATCAGACCTTTCATTTCTAATCATCTCTTTTTTATAAAGATACTAAAATAAAATAGTACAATTTTATTTTTTCTCCCTTTTTTTTCACTTAAAGATCAATTCCCATCAAAGAAGCCCTTTTAATAAGTCTGTCAAAATCAGATATCCCAGCTGTCCCTTTTTCCTCTACTGCAAAAGAAGCAACATAATTAGCGAAACGCGATGATTTTATGGGGTCACCAGTTTTATGATATTCTATTAAAAAAGCAGCAGCAAATACATCGCCTGCACCAGTTGGGTCTACTTCCTTAGCTTTAAAAGCAGGAAAAACAATTTTTTGACCTTGCCAATATAAAACTGAACCTTTAGCTCCTCGTGTGACAATTACTATTTTTATTGAGGATACATATTTTTCTAATACTTCCGGAAAATCTGAAATATCTTCTTCACTAAATATTAAAACATCTACTTTAGATAAAATCTTATTATTTGGTATCCAGCATTTAGGATAAACTTGTCCTTTTTTATCCCATTTTCTCATTAATCCTTGAGGAGTTAATCCAACTAAATTATCTTGAAAAAAATCAAATATAGCTTCATCAACTTCATTTGCTATGGGACAAATATGAACTATTTTTGCTTTATTCCATTGTTCAGGGATTTGATCTATCTTTATTTTATTTGCTATCTGATTAATAACCTGTTTCCTCTTGCCTTGATGATAAGAATTACAAAATGTAGTAGTATGATCAGATAAAGAGCTAACCATATTAATTCCTCTTAATAAACCATTACAAGAAAAGTCTGGACCTCTACTGGTAATTATTCCGCTCGATAAACCAAGGTTATAAGCAGTAAGAGAAGAATAGACCGCTGAACCACCGATTAATTTTTTTTCAGGATAAATATCATAGGTTACATGTCCTATAGAAATAAATTTTGGAGACTTCATTATTCATTCCCCCCTATTTAACTAATTCTTTTTTCAGTTTTCCCTCTTCCTTTTTGACTTTATTGCTTCTTACTCTTCTATGTTCTTTTTCGTTTTTTCAAGAATTTTATTACCTTTTCTAATCCTCTTTTCACTTTAATTGTTTCGTTTAATCTCTCTTCTGTTTTTATCAATTGAGACTGTAAAAATTTAATCATCTTATCTAATTCGTTGCCATCTACTTTTTTAAAAATATTTCCCTCCACAATCCCATCTATTTCTTCCATTTCTTTCACTTCTCTTAAGGAAAAACCGGCTTTTTTTAATTGTCTAATTCTTTCTACTAATTTTACTTTATCGTTTTGATATAATCTAAAACCTCCTTGGGTTTTTTTAAAAGGTTTTAGAAGTCCTTTTTCCTCATAATGCTTAATTGTTCGTGGAGTAACCTTTGTTTTTTTTGCTAATTCTCCTATCTGAATAAAATTTTCTACTTTTTTATTTTTACTCTCCATAAAAAATATCTCCTTTGAAATATTTAATAAATCCTAAATAAAAATACCTATCTATTATATATCATACTTGTACGTATAGGTCAAATTTAATTTAACATTTAGGAGATTGCTTTTCCGCTTTAGTCTTTGCTATAATAACTGGAAAAAGAAAATAAGATTATTTGATTATTAACTTTATAATATTGGAGATGATAAGATGAAAAATGCTGATAAGTTATATGATATTGCCTTCCTGGGGCATTATACTAAAGATACAATTGTATCTGCTTCTGGAATTAGAATTGTTGATGGTGGAGCCTTCAACTATGGTGCTAATGTAGCAGTAAGAATGGGTCTTAAAGTAGCTGCAATTACCCGTCTGGCAAAAGAAGATTTTCGTGTTGTAGAAAAACTAAAAGACTTAGATGTTGATGTATTCGCACATATCTCCCCTCAGTCTACATGTCTACGCCTGGAATATCCTACTTCCAATGTTGATGAACGGATCATATATGTTACCAGTTCAGCAGGTCCATTCACTCCGGCTGAAGTAGAAAAAATTCAAGCCAAGACAATTGTAATAGGTGCATCTATGCGTGGTGAAATTAGTTTGCAAGTTATAGAGGAACTGGCAAAAAAGGAAACTATTCTTGCCGCTGATGTGCAGAGTTTTCTTCGGGTAAATGATAATGGCAAATTGGTGCCTAAAGAATGGCCTGAAAAACAATCAATACTTTTTCGTTTAGATATAGTAAAAACCGATGCTGTAGAAGCGGAAATGTTAACCGGTACCTCTGATATTCGAGAGGCTGCCCGAAAAATCACCGACTTAGGTCCCCGCGAAGTTGTAATCACTCACCGCAATGGTCTATTAGTTTTTGCTAATGGCCAATTCTATGAAGAAGGTTTCTTTTCTAAAAAACTTATTGGAAGAAGCGGTCGGGGAGACACCTGTATTGCTTCCTATGTAGCCAAACGATTAAATGCATCTCCTCAAGAAGCAACTATCTGGGCAGCAGCAGTAACCGGTCTGAAGATGGAAGCAGAGGGTCCTTTCCAACAAACAATAAAAGAAGTTGATAATCTTATCCAGAGTAGATATAGAAATTCAAATTAAGTTATTAATTTATATCTTTAAACAGATTTTAGGTCCGGATAAATCATATTAAAACAAAGAACCATTCTTATTTTTTAATCTCCTCATAGGGTATAATATGTAAACTCTTTTCCTTGAAAGTGACAGTCACTTCGTCTCCTTTGGAAAAAATCTTGTGTTCCTGGGGATTAGTAATTTCTACAGTAAGTGGACTTTTAGCTATTTCGATTTCGTACACCATACGTGAACCAAGGTAAATTATCTGACGCACTATACCAGTAAGAGTGTTCGACTTTTTTGGCTCCAGTTCTACTGACTCAGGTCGAATAAGTAAAAATACTTTCTCACCTTCCGAGAAGGAATCCTTTAATGTAAAAACCTTAAACTTTTTGCCTCTTATATCAAGCTCAACTTCATTTTTAGATATCATAGATACCACTCGACCTTCTAAGAAGTTTGCCTTCCCAATAAAATCAGCCACAA
>CAZWFH010000249.1:0-2991 GCA_964632105.1 uncultured Atribacterota bacterium | reverse complement strand
GATTTGGGGAATATTAATGACTTTGAATTAAGTCTTCAAGAAAAAGCTCAAACAACCCTGGAAAAAATAATAAATTTTATTATAGAGGATGGGGAAATACAGGTAATTAATAATGAAGAGGTTGATACGATCGTTTTAGGAATAAAAACCTCTAATCCCGGAGTATTAATTGGAAGACACGGACATACTCTTGATGCCCTTCAATATATTGTTAACATTATTGCTAATAAAGAAATCGAAGAAGGTGAACGAAAAAAAATAATAATTGACATTGAAGGTTATAAGGAAAGAAGAGAAGACATTGTTTCCAAATATGCTCGTGAAAAAGCAGAAATAGTGAAAAAAACAGGAAAAAAGATTGCTCTTTGTTATATGAATGCGGTGGAAAGAAGAATTGTTCATCTTGTTTTACAGGAGGAACCCCTGCTGGGCACTTATAGCGAAGGAACAGAACCCTTTAGAAGAGTTATTATAGCCCCAAAAGAAAACGAAAACAATACAGAAGAAGAATAAAGAATTATTAACAAGCATAAAAAGTTAGATATTGTCCCCAGGATGAATATTAATCTTTTTATGCTTTTTATTTTATATTTCGTATATCGGAATATAGCGTACAGCGTATAGAGGATAATGAAAAAATAAAAAAAGAGATAATTTCGTAAGATACAAGTAGGGGCAGACCTTGTGTCTGCCCGAAATTAAGTAATATACAAGGGGCACGATTCATCGAACCCGTCCTTATCTTCCCTCTCCCCTGGCGGGAGAGGGTTAGGGTAAGGGGGAAATGACAAAACCGTAGGACAGGCGTCTCGCCTGTCTAATGTAGAGACACGGCGCGCCGTGTCTTCTTGTAATAATTAACGGTTGAAAAATATGAACCAGGCATCTCGCCCGTCTTTCTTTTGCTACAATACATCGTAGCCTTATTTCCGAATTCTGATTTTACTCACGCGATACTCGATACGCGATACTAAAAAGACAGGAGAATACCTATGAAATTTTGGGAAAATGATACCATTGCTGCTATTTCTACCCCAATTGGTGAAAGCGGAATCGGCATTGTCCGAATAAGCGGCCCAAAAGTATTAGAAATAGCCCAAAAGGTATTTAGAGATAAAAATTTAAATAAAACAAAGATTAAAAGTTTCTTCAGCCATACCGTTCATTACGGATTTGTAATAAATCCGGAAAGCGGGGAGAAAATTGATGAGGTTATTTTAGTTTTAATGAAAAAACCCCAAACTTATACCCGGGAAGACACCGTAGAATTTAATTGTCATGGGGGGATACTCTCTCTCAGGAAAGTTCTTGAAACAGTGATTAATTGTGGGGCAAGGATGGCTGAACCGGGAGAATTTACTAAAAGAGCCTTTTTAAACGGCAGGATTGATTTAAGCCAGGCGGAAGCAGTAATTGACCTGATTCAGGCCAAAACCGAGAGGAGTTTAATTTCTTCGTTAGCCCAATTAGGCGGGAGCCTGAAGAAGAAGATTGTAGATTTGAGGAATAGGTTGATAAGGATTTCCGCAGAGATTGAAGCCCCCATGGATTTTCCCGATCAGGACATTAAAGAGATAAGCCCGAAAAATATAGAGGAAAATATAAGTTATATTTTAAAAGAGGTTAATTCTCTCATAGAGACTCTGGATTATGGGAAAATACTCAAAGAAGGGATAAGTGCTCTGATAGTCGGCAAGGCTAATGTAGGGAAATCCAGCCTTTTCAACACTTTATTAAGAGAAAATCGTGCTATTGTTACCCATATTCCAGGAACAACCAGAGATGCCATAGAGGAGATAATAAATATTAAAGGAATAGCTTTTAAAATCATAGATACCGCCGGGCTTAAAAATCCAGAAAATATTATAGAAAAGATAAGTATTAAAAAGATTATGAAACATTTAAAAGAAACCAAGCTAATTTTGGCTATGTTTGATACAAGCGTTCCCCTGTCTTCAGAAGACAAAGAAGTAATTAAAGAGATAAATAAAGAAAAAAATGAAAGTAAAAAGGTTATAGTAATTGAAAATAAGATAGATTTAAATGAAAAGATTGATAGAGAGAAGTTGTTCGATCTTTTAAATGTTAAAGATAGCATAAAGATGTCTTTAGAAGAAAAGATTGGTATAGAAGAGTTAGAAGAAAAGCTGGCCAGGGCAGCTATGGAGGGGTTAGTAATACCAGAAAACGGAGTAATTATAAATAATGTGAGGCAGGCGAACCAATTAAATAGAGCAAAACAGGCATTAGAAAATGTATTGGCAGGATTAAAAGAGAAAATAACCTATGATTTTTTAACTATCGATTTAAAAGATGTCCTGGATTCTTTGGGTGAAATTATCGGAGATTCTATAAGCGATGAAATAGTCAATGATATATTTTCTCGTTTTTGTATCGGGAAATGATAGATTAATTTTGTATAATACGGCAAAAAAATTTTTCTTAAAAGGGCAATGTTCCACGTGGAACATTTTAAAAATTGATTGTGAATAAACTGTGGAAAACTTTAAATTAATTAGAATCTAAGTTTTTAAGCTATTTCCTCAATTAAATTAGATATTCGCACAAAAAATAAGTCAAAAAATAACTTATGTAAAATGTTTAACTACCATGTTTTTAACAACGGATTAAGATTTTACCAATTAAAAAAAGTTTTTTGATTGTAGTTTTTTAATCTTTGAATTAAACTGGGTTTAAATCATAATATTTACTATTATTTAATTTATGTGGATAAATTGTGGAAAAGCACAAGTAGTCGTTAGTGAATAGTCGTTAGTATATAGTAAAGAGGAAGAGCGTATAGCGTATAGTGTGAAGAAAGAAGAAGTCAGGAACCAGTATCCAGGAGCCAAAATAAGACCGTATCTCGTATTCTGGGGAAGAGCAAATAGGATATAAGTTATCCAGTTATCCCGTTAACCAGTTTACCGGTTAGGACAAAGACTGATTGGTCATATTGTCTTGCATCTATTCTATGTATTTTCTTTACTA
>CAZWFH010000248.1:0-2997 GCA_964632105.1 uncultured Atribacterota bacterium | reverse complement strand
AAGTGTGATAAGGAAGAGATTTTTGATATTAAAAGCAGGAAGGGAATTGCAGGATTCTTAAGTGCCGGGACTGATGCTAACCTGAGAAGATTAACTGCAATTAAAGAGATGAAGAATAATCCTTCTTTATATGACTTGGTTATTATCGGAACCCCCATCTGGTCCTCTAATATTTCTACCCCTATCAGGACCTATCTTTCTTTACATAAAGAAGATTTTAAAGAAGTGGCTTTTTTCTGCACCCGATTAGGTTCAGATGCTGAGAAAGTATTTGCTGATATGAAAAACCTTACCCAAAAGCCTCCAATTGCTTTACTTGAGCTGACCTCACGAGAAGTGGTAAGGGACCAATATATGCAGAAAGCGAAAGAATTTATAAAAAATTTGAAGGAAAAGACAGTAAAATAAAATGAAAGTAACCGAAGAAGAATTTGAAGAATTAGTAACAGAGGCAATAAGCAGCCTTCCTAAAAAATTTAAAGAAAAGATGGAAAATATTGTTGTAGTAATTGAAAGCTTGCCTTCTCAAGAACTTCTTAGGGAGATGAAGATCAAATCACCCTATGGTCTCTTGGGTCTTTACCGTGGGGTTCCTTATACCAGAAGAGGTATCTGGTATAGGAATGTCATGCCTGATAAGATTATTATCTTTAAAAAACCCATAGAAGTACGCTGTAGAAACAAAGAAGATATAAAGGAATCTGTTACAAGAGTTGTTGTCCATGAGATTGGACATTATTTTGGTTTGGGAGAAGCAGATTTGCGAAAGATTGAAAGGGAAAGGGAGAATAAGAATTCTTAATATGATAAAACTTTCAGACAAAATAGAACAATTTGTATTGGAAATACCAAAAGTCGAACTGCACCTTCACATAGAAGGAGCAATTCCTCTAAATACTTTATTTGGTTTTATCCAAAGACGAGGGAATAATAGATTAATTAAAAACTTGAAAGACTTAAAAAAACGGCTGGTCTATTCTAATTTTGCTCAATTTATTAAAGTTTGGTTATGGAAGAACAGTTTTATTACTGAATATGAGGATTTTGAAGAATTAGCTTACCAGGTTCTGCAGAGCTTGAGTCAACAAAATGTGAAATATGTAGAAGCTTTTTACTCTCCGCGGGATTTTACCTTCAGAAATAAAAAATTATCCGCTTGTGGAATAACCGAAAGTTTGATTAAGGGCAAGAAAAGAGCGTTTGATGATTTTGGAATTCGGAGTGAATTGGTTGTAGATATAGTAAGAGATTACGGTCCGCGCATGGGTATGGGTTTAATAAAAGAATTATCCGGTTATTTAGGCCGGGGGCTTATAGGTATTGGTCTGGGAGGAAGTGAGAAGTTATTTCCGGCGGGGCTTTTTGCTAAAGTTTATCAGGAAGCCAGAGACCGGGGTTTTCGGCTTACTGCCCATGCGGGTGAGGCGGCAGGAGCCAAATCTATTTGGGCAGCCCTTAATGAACTTGGAGCAGAGAGAATAGGTCATGGATTAAGGGCGTATGAAGACCCTCGATTAATTGATTATCTTAAAGAAAGACAAATACCTTTAGAAATGTGCGTAGTAAGTAATATTAAAACCCAGGTTTGTAAATCTTTTAAAGAACATCCGGTTAGAAATTATTTTAAAGAAGGATTAATGGTAACAATTAATTCTGATGACCCTACTATGTTTAATACTTCAATTACCAATGAATATTTAGTTTTAATTCAAAAGTTTGGATTTAGTTTAGAGGAAATAAGAAAGATTAATTTTAATTCTATCCAAGCTTCCTTTATGACAGATAGAGAAAAAGATATAATGAAGGAAACTTTTAATCAAGAATGGAAAGGGCTAACCTCCAAGTATTTTAAGAAACAGAAATGAGAGAATAAAAAGAGGAAAAAAATTTAAATGAGAGATAAGACAAAGAAAGAATCCACAAAAAAAGAGAAGATATTTTTAACCCAATCTTATTTTAAATATCCTCTGCCCGAAGAGATGTTAAAGGAATTATCCGAAGAATTGAAGGATATTAATCTCTACCCTTCAGGGGGAGGATACACTGAACTACGACAGATTTTAGCTGAATATGTAGGTGTAAAGAGGGAAAATATTTTGCCTACCAATGGTTCAGATGAAGTTATTGAAATAGTTTCCCGAGCTTACAAGGGAGAAACCTTAATTCCTGTCCCAACTTTTTCTCAATATGAAGCGAGTGCAGATAGAGGAGGGTTATCTAAAATTTTAGTTAACTGTTTGAATGATGGAGTGTATTCCCTAAATTATTCTGCTCAACAATTAGATAAAGCTTCTTTGGTTTGGATATGCAACCCTAATAATCCTACCGGGACGAGAATTCCGAGAGAGAAGATTATTGATATTATACAAAGAGCAGAGGGAATGGTGGTAGTTGATGAGTGTAATTATGAATATTTAGGAGAAACAGTGATAGATTTGATAAGTAGGTATGAAAATTTAATCATTTCCAGAAGTTTTTCCAAAAATTTTGGATTGGCCGGATTGCGCTTGGGTTTTGCCATTTCTAATCCTCAAAATATAAAGAAATTAGCTGCTTTCGGTCAACATTTTAGAGTAAATAGAATGGCTGAAAAAGCTGCGGCAAAAACCCTAAGATATTTAGATTATTATCAAGAAGTTTGGGGAAAAATGAAGAAAGTAAGAGATAAATTTGTAAGGCAAATAAATGAGCTGGGATTTTCTGCTTATGATTCAAGAGCAAATTTTGTTTTAGTTGAGTTTAAGGATAAGAAAGAAACCGAAGGAGTTTGGGAATATCTAAAAGAAAAAGGTATTTATACTTTACCTGGCTGGGAAAATGAATTTTCTGGTTTAGACGACCAATTTATCAGATTTACTATCGGGAAAGAATGGGAAATGGATAAGGTTATAGAAATATTTACTACGATGTAAAGTTTTGTGCCAGGCACAAAACTTTACATCTTGGTGCCGAAGGGGGGATTTGAACCCCCACAGGCATACACCTACTACGCCCTGA
>CAZWFH010000247.1:0-3023 GCA_964632105.1 uncultured Atribacterota bacterium | reverse complement strand
AGCATGAATTCTGGTATTAATAAATGGTAGGGTTTTATTAGTCACATAACCGCTACATAGTTAAGAAATTAAAAGTGAGATAAAGTAGAGGTTCAATTTATCGAAACCGCTAAAAAATTAACCAAACAGCTCGGGTCAGATAAATTCGACCCCTACATCACAGATGATACCTTATTTTATTAGAAAATGTTTTGAATTTTGAATTATATTTTTTCGTTTTTCGCTTTAAGTTTTTAGTTGTCTACCGAAAGCTGACAACTTAAAACTGATTTTTCTTATCTATAAACTATAAACTATAAACTAATAACTTGTATTAGTGCTAACGACTATTCACTAACGACTATCTATATTTATACTTCGCCGGCTTGTAACACGGTAATTGCTACCACATTAACTATGTCATCAGCACTACAACCGCGAGAAAGGTCATTAACCGGTTTTCTCATCCCCTGAGAGATTGGACCTATGGCCTCAGCTTTAGCTAATCTTTCTATTAATTTATAAGCAATGTTTCCAGAATTTAAATCGGGGAATATCAGGACATTAGCTTTTCCGGCAATTTTACTGTTTGGAGCTTTTCGCTCTCCGATTGAGGGAATCAATGCGGCATCAGCCTGAAGTTCTCCATCAATAAGTAACTCCGGCTTCTTTTCTTTGGCAATTTTAGTAGCCTCGACTACTTTATCAATTAAAGGATGCTTGCCGCTCCCCTTGGTGGAAAAAGATAACATTGCCACTCTTGGTTCAAAGCCAACCAGTGCTTTTCCGGTTGCCGCGCTGGCAATGGCAACATCGGCAAGCTGTTCGGCATTGGGTTCCGGATTTAAAGCACAATCAGCAAAAACCATGATTCCGTTTTCTCCATAAGGACAATCAGGTACCACCATAACAAAAGAACTGGAAACAATATTTATACCAGGAGCTGTTTTTATAGTCTGCAAAGCTGGTCTAAAAACGTCTCCTGTGGCATTAACAGAACCGGCAACCAAACCATCTGCATCATCATGATAGACCATTAATGCACCAAAATAAAGAGGATTTTCCAATAGTTGATAAGCTTCGTCTAAACTTATTCCTTTATTTTTACGAAGTTGATAGTAAGATTCTGCATATTCTTTCAGTTTTTTAGAATCTTTGGGATTTATTATTTTTATTTCATTTGGTAATTCTACCCCCAATTCCTGGGCTTTAGATTTAATACTTTCTTCTCTCCCTAAAAGTATTAAACTGGCAAGACCTTCATTAATAATAGTTTCTGCCGCTTTAATCATCCGCGGCTCTTCTCCCTCCGGGAGTACAATGATTTTAGGATTTTTCTTGGCTTTTTCTCGAATAAGTTGTGAAAGTTTCATTTATCTTCTCCTTCTAATAAATATTTATTCTATCTTCTTTTCCTTGCATCTTTTTTTCTATTTCTTTACGCAATACGAATATATTACTATCAATTTTATTGCAAATTTTGTATAATTATAACATAAAATATTTTTTAAATCGAGAAATCTTATGAAAATATTAGGAATAATTACTGAATATAATCCTTTTCACAATGGCCATCTTTACCATCTTTTTAAAGCAAAAGAAATAACCGGGGCAGATTATGTAGTGGCAGTCATGAGCGGAAACTTTTTGCAGAGAGGAGAACCGGCAATTATAAATAAATGGGCCCGAACAAAGATGGCACTAAATGCCGGTGTTGATCTGGTAATTGAGCTCCCTTTTGTTTTTTCTACTCAGGATGCAAACGGTTTTGCCTTCGGAGCAATCAAATTACTTGATTCGCTTCAGATTATAGATTATCTATGTTTTGGCTGTGAAACTGATAATCTTGATACCCTTTACTCTGTAAGTAATTTTTTGCATATTGAACCACAGAAATATAAAGAACTGATAGTACATAATAGTAAAAACGGATACGAATTTCCAAGAGCAAGAGCCCAGGCCTTATGTGAATATCATAGGATATTCGGAATAGACGATTTAGAAAAAATATCACCTTTAGAGCTAAGTAAATTACTAAAATACCCCAATAATATTTTAGCTTTAGAATATATAAAACATCTAATAAATTTAAAGAGCAAAATCAAACCTATAGCCATAAAAAGAATAGGAGCAGGTTATCATCAAAAGAATATTAAAGGTAAAATTTCCAGTGCCACCTCTATTAGAAATGAAATACTAAATAGCTTGGGCTCCCCTAAAACCGACCTTTTTATACTAAATGATAAAATAAAATCAACCATTCCTCAATCAGGATTTCCTATATTAGAGAAAGAATTAAGAGAAGGCAGAGGCCCTATCACCTTCGACTCTTACCGGCAATATATTCTTGCTACCCTAAGAAGGATGTCATTGGAAGATATTTCTCGTGTTCAGGGAGTAACCGAGGGATTGGAAAATAGAATAAAGAAAGCATCTTTAAAATCCTCTACCGTTGAGCAATTAATTAATTCAATTAAAACCAGGAGATACACCCGTACTAAAATTCAACGTATAATCCTACACCTTATAATGAACCTCTCTAAAAAAGATGTAAAAACATTTAATAGATGCGGACCTTTATATGCAAGGGTTTTGGGATTCTCTAAGAAAGGGAAAACTCTATTAAGAACCATTAAAAAAAGTTCTTCTACACCATTAATCAGTAAATTATCAAATTATTTAAGGCAAACAATCTCTGAGGAAAATAACAATTTTCGAAATAGATTAATTAAGATGCTTGATCATGACATTCTTGCTACTGATATATATGTTCTTGGTAATGAAAAGGTAGAAGATAGAGTCGCTCGGCTTGATTTTACCCACAAAATAGTTATAAAAAAAGACTAAATCGCTAGAAGGGCATAATTCATTATACCCCTACAAAAGATACGAATTTATTCAGATTTCTATTTTCTGGTTCCTATCTTATATCTTTTATTTTCTCAACTAGCTAACCAGGTAACCAGCTAACTAACTAACATATTTTATCATCTATAATAATTTATTATTTTTATAATTTTATTAATTTCATTATTGCATCATCA
>CAZWFH010000246.1:0-3043 GCA_964632105.1 uncultured Atribacterota bacterium | reverse complement strand
TTATTGCTATTGATCCGGGAACCAAAAAGTGCGGTTACGCAGTGGTGGATTCTAATTTAAGCGTTTTACAAAGAGAAGTTATTTCCATAGATGAAATAACACAGACTATTGAAGATGGTTTAAATATTTACAAGATAGATAAAATTATTTTAGGAAATGGCACTAATTACAAAAGTATAGAAGAGGGCTTAAAAAAGCACTTTTCACAATTAAAGATAATTCTAATTGAAGAAAAATTTAGCACTTTGGAGGCAAGAAAAAAATACTTCGAGACACATCCGCCCCAAGGTATTTTCAAATTTATTCCTTTATCTTTAAGAGTTCCGCCTGGCCATTATGATGATTTTGTAGCCGTTCTTTTGGCAGAAAAGTATTTTAAAATAAGTCGTTAATGAATATTAATTTGTATCGAGTATTGCGTATCGAGTATCGCGTTAAGAAAATTAGAATTCAGATTCAAAACTTTTTCCAATATATTGGATTATGTATTTATTTTAGAACCTATACGCTACCCGCTCCGCGCTATACGCTATAATGCGAGATACGAATTTAATTTTTAAGAATAGATTAAAACATTAAATTATAATTTACACGGAGGGAAAGAAAATTGACCAAAGTAAAAGTTTTTACCAATATTTTAAAAGTTAATGATAGTATAGCTCAAAAAAACAGAGATATATTTAATAAAAATAAGGTTTATACTATTAATCTAATGAGTTCTCCCGGGTCTGGAAAGACCAGTCTTTTAGAAAGGACCATAGGTTCACTGAAGAATGAATTAAAGATTGCAGTTATAGAGGGAGATCTTCAAACCACTAATGATGCTGATAGGATAGGGAAATATAATATTCCAGTGACTCAAATAAATACTGACGGAGCTTGCCATCTTGATGCTAATATGGTAGATGGTGTATTAGGTAACTATAATTTTAGAGAAATGGACCTTTTTGTTATTGAAAATGTAGGAAATTTAGTTTGTCCGGCAGGATTTGATTTAGGGGAAGATGATAGGGTAGTGATGGTGAGTATACCCGAAGGAGACGATAAGCCTATAAAATATCCGGTGATGTTCCGTAAAGCAAGCGTGGTTTTAATAAATAAGACTGATTTATTGGCTTATACAAATTTTAATATGGGTAAAATAAAAAAAGATGCTTTAAATATAAATCCTAATTTAAAGATATTTGAAATTTCTTGTCAGACAGGTGAAGGCTTAGATGACTGGTTCGATTGGTTAAAAGAACAGGTAAGAAAAAAAAGAGATGAAGATTAGAAAAAATATAATTATCAAAGGCATTGTCCAGGGGGTCGGGTTCCGGCCCTTTATTCATAAATTAGTACAAAATTATAATTTATCAGGTTGGGTACTTAATTCAAATCAGGGTGTGGAAATAGAAGTTGAGGGAAAAACGGGAGAGATAAATAGTTTTGTTAGTGATATAAAAAAGAAACTCCCTCCTTTAGCCAGGATCGAAAAGATAGAAGTAAATCAACTTCCCTTAATAGGCTATAAAGGATTCTCCATTAAGAAAAGTATAGTTAAAGAAGAGAATAGTTTTGTCTTAGTCTCACCGGATATAAGCATATGTGAAGACTGTCTGCAAGAATTATTTGATCCTCATAATCGACGTTTCCGTTATCCTTTTATTAATTGTACTAACTGTGGTCCCCGTTTTACCATTATTAAAGATATCCCCTATGATCGGAAAAAGACCACGATGAATAATTTTAAAATGTGCTCTTTATGTCAGGGTGAGTATGAAAACATAGAGGATAGAAGATATCATGCTCAACCAAATGCCTGTGCCGATTGTGGTCCGCAGGTATCTCTTTACCAAAATAAAATAAAATTAGAAGGCATTGATCCTATAGAAAAAGCTGTTAAACTCTTAAAAGAGGGGAAAATTGGTGCGATTAAAGGATTAGGAGGTTTTCATTTAGCTTGTGATGCCACCAATAATAAAGCAGTTGCAAGATTACGACGGTTAAAGAATAGAGAAGCTAAACCCTTTGCTATAATGTCTTTTAATTTAGAAAAAATTATGCAATATTGTAAACTCGGGGAGAAAGAAAAAGAATGGTTAGTAAATCGGGCTCGGCCCATTGTCCTTTTACAAAAAAAGGTGGATAGCTTAATCTCACCATTGGTAGCCCCGCGTAATAATTATTTGGGAGTAATGTTACCCTATACCCCTCTTCAT
The DNA here is from genome assembly GCA_964632105.1 of uncultured Atribacterota bacterium. GTDB lineage: Bacteria > Atribacterota > Phoenicimicrobiia > Phoenicimicrobiales > Phoenicimicrobiaceae > Sediminicultor. Next base: position 842 of record CAZWFH010000246.1, on the reverse strand, counting down.
TATCTATTATTAAAAGATAATTTTACCGCTTTAATAATGACCAGTGGTAATATCACTGATCAACCAATAATTGGTGATAATCTGGAAGCCCTAGACAAGTTAGATGGGATAGTTGATTTTTTTCTTTCCTACAATAGAGAAATATTTAACCGTTGTGATGATTCTGTAATAAAAATTATAAATGACGATAATGTGTTTTTTCGAAGATCAAGAGGATTTGTGCCCCACCCTATAATTCTTGATTTCAAGTTAAAAGAAGTGTTGGCTTTGGGAGGGGAATTAAAAAATACCATTAGTTTTTCTAAAGAGAATTACATTTTTCTCAGTCAATATTTAGGGGATTTAAAAAGTGTAGAAACTTTGGAATTTTTTAAAGAGTCTATAACAAGTTTTAAAAAAATGTTTAGAGTAAAGCCTGAAATTATTGCCTGCGACCTTCATCCCGATTACCTCTCTACCCAATATGCAGAGGAAATAAAAGTTAAAGAGGGATTAAAAGTGGTAAAAGTTCAGCATCATCATGCCCACATAGTAAGTTGTATGGCCGAAAACAATGTTAAAGAAAAAGTGATTGGGGTGGCTTATGATGGAACCGGTTATGGAGATGATGGTAATATATGGGGAGGAGAATTTTTACTGTGTGATCTTAAAAAATATTCTCGAGTAGGCCATTTAAAATATTATCCCTTGCCCGGGGGAGATAAGGCTATTGTAGAACCCTGGAGGATGGCGTATAGTTATTTATATTCTATCTATGGCGGTCCAAAGGCAAAAACACTCGATATAGATTTTAACCGCAGAATGGATTATGATAAATTATCTATTATCGAAAAGATGATCGA
>CAZWFH010000245.1:0-3056 GCA_964632105.1 uncultured Atribacterota bacterium | reverse complement strand
GAAATAAACAAAGCAAGTGATAAAAAAGTGGTAGACTTTTATTTGTCACATAACCTGTAGCCAGCTAACCATAAAATCACTAACCAATTAACTATTTTTTTACAATTAAATTATAGAAATAAAAATTATTTCGAAATAAATTAGAAAGTCTAAATAAAGCATAAAAGGAGTAAGTGATTATGATTATCTTATCTTTTAACTGTGGTAGCTCCTCAGTAAAATATCAACTTTACAATTGGGAAAAACAAGAAATTATCGCTAAAGGAATAGTAGAAAGAGTTACTATAGGCAATTCTTTCTGCGTTCATGAAGTTAACCATCAGCAAAAAGTTACCATAGAGCATAATTGTCCTACCCATAAAGAAGCTGTAAAATTAATTAAAGATAGCCTTATTCATCCGGAATATGGTGCCATAAAGGATTTATCCGATATTGCTGCAATTGGACACAGGGTAGTCCACGGAGGTGAAAAATTCTCCAAATCGGTAATCATCAACCAGGAAGTTCTAAAAACCTTTAAAGAACTTGCCGGTCTCGCACCCCTGCACAATCCCCCTAATATTATGGGTATTGAAGCAGCTATGGAACTATTACCTGATATTCCCCATATGGCCATTATGGATACTGCCTGGCATCAGACTATGCCTGACTATATCTATAATTATGCTGTGCCCTACCAGTGGTATGAAAAATACGGGATAAGAAGGTATGGTTTTCACGGCACTTCATTATTATATGTAGCCAAAAGGGCAGCGGTTCTCCTGAATAAAGACCCCTTCAAATGCAATCTAATAAGCTGCCATATCGGAAATGGAGTAAGTGTGAATGCGGTAAAAGATGGTCTATCTTATGATACCAGCATGGGATTTACCCCTTTAGAAGGAGCTATTATGGGGACCAGAGCCGGAGATCATGATGCCGCCTTAGACTTCTACCTCATGCAAAAAGAAGGTTATTCTCCCCAAGAGATGGATGCTATCCTAAACAAAAAGAGCGGGATATTGGGTATAACCGGTAAGTATGTAGATAGGAGAGATGTAATTGAAGCTGCCTCCCAGGGAGACAAAAGAGCCCAGTTAGCCCTGGAGATGGAGGCCTACCGGTTGAAGAAATATATCGGTGCCTATACTGCTGCTTTAGGGAGAATAGATGCCCTGGTCTTTACTGCCGGAGTAGGGGAGATGAGTGATATTATTCGTGGTAAGGTATTAGAAGGACTGGATATCTTGGGAATCAAATATGATCCCGAAAAGAACAAGATAGCCAGAACCAGAAATGCCGAATTGGATATCTCTGCCGATGATTCCCCGGTAAAGATATTTATTATCCCCACCGATGAAGAATTGGTCTTTGTGGAAGATGTAGTAGCCCTACTGGAAGGCACTTATGATTTACATACTAATTTTAAGTACACCTTTCAAGATAAAGATTACAAGAATCTGATGAGAAAGAAGGCTTTTGAAAAAGAATGCAAAGAAAAGCCTGACTTATCTAAAATAAAGGCTAATAGAAACAATTAAGAAAATTAAAAAATAATTTGCTTTTTTCAATAAGAAATTATATACTTTTAAAGTTATTAAGATATTAAATTAGTCGTTAAATAGTCGTTAGTGAATAGTGAATAGTATTTAGCAACAAAGCGAAAAACGAAAAGCGCAAAACGTAAAGCCATAGCTCAAAATTTAAAATTAAATATATTGTTTTGCTCATTGAATTTCATCTTTCTTATCTTGCATGCTATATAGCAAAAATAAAAAGATAAAGAAGTAAAAACAGAACCTAAAATACAATATTGAGAGAAAAAGTTTTGAATTTTGAATTATGGTTTTTCGCTTTTCGTTTTAAATTTTTAGCTGTATAATGATAATTGAAAACTTGCATTTGAAACTAACGACTAATTAGGGTTTATGGAAAAAGGGAATTCATATACAATTAAACCATACTATAACATAAGGAGGTATGCGTTATGCCGATGCCAAAAAGAAAAATATCAAAATCAAGAAGAGATAAGAGACGCACACACTGGAACTTGAATGAAGTAAACTTAGAGGAATGCCCGAGATGCCATGAGATGAAATTACCTCACAGAGCATGCCTTGAATGCGGTTATTATAATGGAAAAGAAATTATTTTATCTTCTAAAAAAAAAGATAAAAAGAAATAACTTATAAAATATCATTATTATTAGATATGAGAAAGTGCCACAGTTAATTTATTAGAATGTGGCACTTTTTTTATTTCTATAATATAAAGTTAGTGTAAACTTTAGTGGGATAGTTAGATAAAAAGAAGAATACTACTTTTTCTATGTTTTTTAGCTCTTTCTCTTTCTCTCTTTCTTATTTTCTCAACTCGATACTGTATACTCAATACTCGATACTGTATTAGATAACTCGATACTTTGTAAAAATGCTTGATTTTTAGATACGACTAATGTATAATACTTACAATTAGTAGTTGCTAATAGTAGGTGCTATTAATAAAAATAAAATAGGCGGCTGGTAAAATGATTCAAAATTTAAGTAAATTAGAAAGGCAAAGAAGAATAAAAGAACATATTTCGAATGACCCATTTTTGTCTGACAAAAAACTTGCTGAATTATTTAACTTTAGTGTGCAAACTATTCGATTAGATCGACTGGAAATGGGTATTCCCGAAATGAGAAAACGAATAGTGCAAGTTGCCAAAGATACTTCCTCAAGTGATAAGGTAAAATCTCTGAGTAAAGAAGAAATAGTTGGCGAATTAATAGATTTGGAGTTGGGTAAGAATGCCATTGCCATCCTAAAAACTACAAAAGATATGGCTTTTAACAGAACTGGGATAGTTAGAAGTCATTATATATTTTCTTTAGCTGATTCATTGGCAATTTCCATCATTGATGCAGAAGTAGCCTTAACCGGGGTTGCCCGTTTAAGCTATAAAAAACCTGTATATGCCGGGCAGACCTTAGTAGCCAAAGCAAGAATTGCTCGCAACAAGGGTAATAAATATTTAGTGTCAGTTCACGTAAAGACCGACCAAAAAGAAGTATTTACGGGAAAATTAGTAATTT
>CAZWFH010000244.1:0-3071 GCA_964632105.1 uncultured Atribacterota bacterium | reverse complement strand
ATGCCGACACTAAGTTCTTGCCATTGAAATGTGGTCGTAAGGGCAAGCCATATGGTTATAAGAAAAGTAAATAAATAAATAAAATTTTTTAATTTATTATTTTTTTTACTCAATTTTTATATCTCTCTTTATCTTAATGTGTAGGATATTGTTTTTTAATTATGCCAATATTATTTCTTATTTTTTTAAAAATGTCAAGAAAAATTAGGGGTATGTCATTTAAAAATCAAAAGTGCACCATTTTTTGATATATTGATATAGTTACAGCCCCGAACGACATTCTATTATATTTTATAAGTTTAAATTTGTCTTTTCCTATCAAACTCAATAGCCCATCGTTTTGTATGTAGCTTTTAAAATTTATATAATGCTCTCCTCCAGCGATTCTTTCAATCATACTTATTGCTATTCTACCAAATTTAGTCGTTTTATTATCGAAAACATAATCAACAACAAGCATAAATCCATCTTCTTTTGTAATTCTATATGCTTCATCTATAAGAGCTTGTTGAGTATTTCTATCTTTTTCGTGTATTGCAAAACTTATAATTACCACATCAAATAATGCATTGTTAAAACTTGTTTTTCTTGCATCCTCATTATAAATCTTTATAGAGGAATTACTTCTTTTTGCAATTTCTAACATTGAATCAGATATATCGAGACAATAAAGGTTTTTAAATCCGTGTTTTGAAAGTAGGTTAAGCTGATTCCCGGTGCCGCAACATAAATCTAAAATTACTTTCTCTTTGTATTTTAAGAGCTCATTCATTACCGCAATTCTTATTGACTTAAGAGGTAAATAAAAAATAGGGTCATATATCTTTGCTGTGAAACCATAATTACTTTTCATTTCGTGTCATATCCTTTATAGGCAACAAGAGTTTGATAAATTTGTTAATTTGATTAGAATCCAAACTTCTGACCACTTTCGGGGAAGTAAGAAAATATACAGTAATATTCATAGCTATTTGCGAATTTCATTTTTAATTGCCTTTTCAACTTTTCTTTTTGCTTCTTCCCACAATTTTTTTGCTCTATGTTTTGTTTCATGTGATTGTTTAATGAGTGATGAGATTTCTTCTTGAACTTTTTTATAAAGGATTGGGACTTGTAAATTTTTAATTTGTTCGGGTCTCCAGTGGATAATTGCCGGCCCTCCACCCTCTCTTCTTATCTGCAGCTTCCCAATAATTGAATTAATACAAAGAGCTAAATATTCTTTATTAATTTTATTTTCGTTAATCTTTAATATCAGAATACTGCCGGCTGCAATCCCACCTACAGGTTCCTTTACTACATAAGCTATACCATGTATTACATCTTTAGTTAAAAGAAAATCTCCGACCTTAGGTTCATAAAGGGCTTTGAGTTTTTGAAAGTCGAGTATAAATTCCCTAAATTTTGCTATTTTAGAATGCTCTTTTAAACATCCCATAAAATCATCATAAGTGGTTTGAAAATACTCAACATCTATACGATGAACTCCAAACGCTTTAGAAAGATTAGCCGTATAAGAAAGTTCATATTTTGCCCGGAAACCTTTTAGTCCCAATTTTTCTAAAAGAAGGCTTTCAGCTTGTGAGTAAAGGGATTTTGCTTTTTCGATTAAATTAAAAGAGTTTTTAGTAAGTGCCTTTATCTCCTGTTGAAAATCTGCGTCAAATAGAGGAATTAGCAGTTCTTCTACTTCTCTGCAGTTTAAGTTAAATTGCTCGGTTTGCCTGCTTAACATCCAAATTTGTTCTCTGCCATATTTGGAGTTTAAAAATATAGTCAGATAGAAGGGATTGAGCAAATTCTCATCCGTTTTTATAACCGCAATATTTTGGTTGGTTACTGATTGTGGATAGTAATCTAAGAAAATCGCCGCTCTGCCAATGATGTCATAATGTGCTCCGCTAATTGTTACCATAACATTCTTAAATTTTAAGTAATCTCTTTCCGATAAACTTCGAGCAGGTAAGAAGTCTGAATTTTCAAAATCAATTAATCCTTCTCTCAAATTATCTGTCCTAATAAAATGAATTTTTATATCATCCTGGTAAATATCTCGATTTCTCGGAGTATGTCCCGTCCTAACCGGTTCTACTACAAGATATCCTAATTTACTGATAATAGTAATTTTCTTCAGGTCCTTCTCTAATTTAAGAAAGCTTGTACGATAACGGCCTGCATCAAACCTTTTAGCCCCTTCAATTTCTGATAATTTAGTAATACTTATTCTGGCCATATTTTTTAAGCCCTCCAGAAATTAAAATTCTGTTCTTTGGCAAATTTAACAAAAGCCTCGGCTATTTCATCTAAATCATGATCAATTATTAGGTGCCCATGTTCATCTAAAAGTAATTTACCTTTAAGCCCTCTTTTATATCTATATTCTCCCTTATGATTTTTAAGCGATTTTTGATTCACCGCAAAGAAAATTGGATAATCAATTTCTTCTATCACTTTGCCATCTAACCAGAATTTCTTAAATTGTTCGGTTATCTCTATATCATTTAAGGTTAAATAGATTTGCCCGCCCAAGGTTCTTTGAGAAATCTCTTTATTAAACTTTTTAATTTTATCGGTCAAGGCATCAATATCCTTTTTCGTTTCTTCTCTCTTCTCATCATTTAAAATATTGCCCTTTAATTTTTTATGCTTCTCTCTTAAAAGATTTTGCATTTCTTGTAATTTTTCAATTAAGGCTTTGAGTGATTTTTTACTTTTAATTTCTTCGTTCTCTTCAATTTCCGAACCTTCAATACTTTCTCCTGATTTTATCTTTGTTTTAAAATAGGTATTAATGAAAGATTTTAGTTCTTCAGATAGCTCTCCCTCGCATAACAATTTATCCCAACTCATATTTTGGTAATATTTTTTCACTTCTTCTACCAAATCGACATATTCTGTTAGAGTTTTAAGTGATTTTTTCCTCTTAATTTCTTCCATTTTTTTGGTCCCTTCGGCCTCTTCACCTTCCGAACTTTCAATTTTTTCTTCTAATTTTTTCCTCGTTTCTTCTTCTAACTCCTCTCTTTCCTCAAAATATGTCTCAACGAAAGATCTTAATTCTTCGGATAGTT
>CAZWFH010000243.1:0-3080 GCA_964632105.1 uncultured Atribacterota bacterium | reverse complement strand
GTACCAGCGTCGGCCAGTGAATACGTGTACCGTAGAGGGTCGGCAGCCATGCAGCACGCGGGAAAGTATCAGAATAGGCGAATCCACGCGCGGTAGGCCCCTTCCATGGACCGTGAATTAACCACTCAACGAAGTAAATGGCAATATAGTTCATCATTAAAGTCGTGATAACATCATTTAGTCCTAACATTACCTTTAAGATGGCCGGAATAAGCCCCCATGCAGCTCCACCAATAAACCCGCAGATAAACATCGCCGGCAGGAGTAACGGACCAGGCAACCCGCTAAAAAGAGCGACTCCGGCTGCGGCAACTGCCCCTATGAGGAGCTGCCCTTCGGCACCAATATTCCAAAAGAGAGCGCGGAAGGCAATAGTCAACCCCACCCCGCAAAGTAACAGAGGAATCGCCCGACGTACTGTCTCGGCCAACCCAAACCTGCTTCCAAGTGATCCACTCAGTATCAGCTGATAGGCACGGATAGGGGAAACTCCGTAGATCCGGAAGAATATCCCCGCCACCACGAGCGCTGCAAGAATAGCAAGGAGTGACACGAAGAACACCACGCGCCCGGAGGCAACCGGCCTTCTCTCAACCTTGAAACCTACGCGTCTCTTCATAATTCTTCTCCTTTGTGCCGTGTGCCAGCCATCATTAAACCAATCTCCCCTATATCAGCACTCTCTGCATCGAGGATTCCCATTACCTCACCGTTAAATATGACCAGAATTCGATCAGACATCGTCATAATCTCCTCCAGATCCTCCGAGATGAGGAGGGTAGCCGCGCCCCGTTCCCGTTGTGCTAAGAGTATTTTCCGTACCTGCTCGGTAGCACCGATATCGAGACCATAGGTAGGGTGAACCGCTACAATCAGACTAGGGTTTTCGGATAGTTCACGCGCCAGGACCACCTTTTGGATATTTCCTCCGGAGAGGAGCTTGGCAGGCGTCTCGTAACTCGGAGCGGCTATCTGGTAGTCTGACATTGCACGGCGTGCGTTCTCCTCAATCTCCTTGTTGTTTAGAAACTCCCTGTAGGAAAAGGGAGAACAACGGTATTTTTTGAGAATTAGATTCTCGCGGATGCTAAGAGCGGGAACAATTCCCATCCTTATCCTCTCCGCCGGGATGTGAGCAACATTAAGGTCATTCATCTCTCGCGCAGAACAATTGGTAACTTCTTTCTTCGCCAAGAATACCTTTCCTTTTGTCGACTTGCGCAGTCCGGTGAGCACTTCGGCAAGTTCGTACTGCCCATTTCCCGATACCCCGGCTACACCAAGAGTCTCTCCACCGAAGAGATTAAACGACACGCCGAGAAGGGCCGGGAGTCCACGGTCATTCAGTGCATGCAGGTCATTCACCTCAAGAATCTTTTCTCTTCGTCTTATCGGGCTCTTCTTAAGTCGAAAGATTACCTCGCGACCGACCATTAACCTGGCTAAATTTGGTTTATCCGTCTTAGCGGTAGGGAGAGTTGACACGACCTTCCCCTTTCGCAGCACCGTCACCCGGTCGCTCACCCGCATCACCTCGTCGAGCTTGTGGGTTATGAAGATGATGGTCAGCCCGTCATCAACCAAGGTACGTAGTGTGGTAAACAGTTGGTCAACCTCCTGGGGAGTGAGAACGCTCGTTGGCTCATCCATAATCAGGATATCAACCTCGCGGTACAGCGCCTTTAAAATTTCCACTCGCTGTTGCTGACCGACCGTTAGCTGCCAGACCTTAGTTTGTAGGTCAATTGATAGGCCGTACTCGTTGGCGATCGATGAAATCTTCTCGCGTGTCTTACGGAAATTCACAAATGGGCCGGTCCCCTCGTCTAACCCGAGGACAATATTTTCTTCCACCGATAACGTAGGAACGAGCCGGAAATGTTGGTGGACCATTCCGACATGATGATTAAGTGCAGCCCGCGGAGAGGTCATATGGACCGGTTGGCCATTTAAGATGATTTTCCCCTCCTCGGGTCGATAGAGGCCATAAAGGACACGCATCAGAGTTGTCTTACCCGCGCCGTTCTCTCCGAGAAGGCAGTGAATCTCGCCACGATAAACCTTAAAATCAATACCGTCATTGGCAACTACACCAGGAAACCGCTTGACAATTCCGCGTAATTCGATTGCATAACCTTCTGAATTATCCAAGGCTACTCCTTCATGCCCGCTTGTCACAGGGCTATTATTTGTACTATCTATTACATCACTGATTGTTCTTGCAGGATGTTTCGGTTCTACAAAATCTTATAACGTTGAATGCAGCAAATTGGTTTGTTTCTGGTCATACTCTTCGAATATTTTTATACCGTTCTTCCCGGTTTTTATTCCTCTTTTATCTTACTATAATAATTATAAATATATCAAATGCCCAGGGAAAAAGCAAGATTTTAATAAATAGGAATACATCCTATTTAAACTAATTTAAACTAATTTAAAAAGCTTTCTTAAAAATAATCCATATCCCGATTACTACTAACATAATTCCTGCTAGAAGTCCAAAATCAATAAAAAATAAATTATTAACTAAGAAAAATAAAGAAATAGCTCCTAATATTCCTATAGGAATCAAGAGTCCCTTCTCTCGTCCTTCAAAAAGATAAAGCTGGAGCAAACCTATTGCAACACCCAAAGGGAAGATAGGCCATAAATCTTCCATTAAGCGCCAACCATAGATAACATTAACTAAAAATAATAGGCCATAAGTAATAAGTATCCCTCCCGGAACCAGAAGACCTGCATCCTTCCGATAAATAAAATAACTCAATTCAAATACAATCCCAGGTATTAATAAAAATAAAGGCCATAAATTATCCCAAACAATTTCTATTACTCCAAAGTTCGATAATATTAATATCACTCCTATAAACAGTAGTAAAAAACCAAATATATAATTAATTTTTTTCATCGACTTCCTCCTTCTTAAACAATGTTTCTTTAACTATTTAAATATAATTATCTCTTCTTCTATTTAAAGAATATTATTTATCCTCTCCGAGTCGGCTTAATATCCATACTCTTACTTTTTTCTTGCCCCAGTCCAGGGCTTTTTGCTCATCTCCCAGGTTAAAACATACATC
>CAZWFH010000242.1:0-3086 GCA_964632105.1 uncultured Atribacterota bacterium | reverse complement strand
GAAATAATTATCGCTGCTGGATTTCATCCATATAGAATTCTACCTACTACAGACCCTTCTCTGGCTACTTCATATTTAGATAGCAATTTTTGCCCTTATGTTCGTAGTTGTTTAGGAGAAGCACTGGGGAAAAGGCCTGAATATGCAGATAATTTAATAATAGTAAATTCTTGTGATGCTATGCGTAGACTTTATGATGCCTGGAGACATTATGTCCAAGGATCTTTTATCTATTTATTAGATTTACCTCGAGATGATTCTGTGAAAGATATTCAATATTATAAGGATAATCTTCAATCGTTAATAAATGAGTTAGAAGAAAAATTCGAGATAAAGATATCCGAAGATTCACTCTATCAGGCAATTTCGCTTTGCAATAAAACCCGTGAATTATTAGCTGAGTTATTTGATTTCTATGTAAACGAACAAGTTTCTTTGTCGGCGGTAGGATTTTTACAAATAGTCAAGGGGAGCATGCTCTTTCCTCAAGAAGAGTATAATGGACTTTTAGAAAAATTTATAAAAGACGCAAAAAAAGAGGAAAATATTTTATCTAATAGCTCCGGGATTGGGAACAAATTTAAAATTCTTATTACCGGAACCATTATGGATGATTTAAGTATAGCAGAAGTGATAGAAAATTATGGGGGCAAGATAGTTTTTGTGGATATGTGTACAGGAAATAGATATTTTCAAAATCAAATTCCACTTAAAACATCAAAAAAGATAAATAATAATCCTCTTAAACTTTTAGCAGAATACTATTTAAGCAAGACTCCCTGCCCCCGTATGATGAATTTAGAAAAGAGATGGAAGTATCTCTTAAAGATTATTAAAGATAACCAGGTAAGAGGAGTAATTTTTTATAATTTAAAATTTTGTGATACTTCTTTTTTTGAATTGCCTATAATAAGAGAAAGGCTACAAAAATATGGAATTCCTAGTCTTTGTTTAGAAGGAGAATTTGCTTCCAGTACTTCGGGGAGAATAAAGACGAGGATACAGGCATTTTTGGAGGTATTAGAATTTGCTGGTTAATTTGAAGAATGAGCCAAATTCTACCCTAATAAAAAAAATAGCTAAAAACTCTAATACTTATAACATTATCAAAGCAGGCTCAAGATTATATTTTAGAAAAAGCCCCAAAAGTTTTAAGATGTGGTTAGATTTTCTTTTTTATCAACTTAAAGAAGCCTGCAAAAAAAGAAAGCCGGTAGTTTGGACTAATATTTATACTCCTTCTGAATTGTTTTATGCTTTGGATCTTTTTCCTATCTATCCCGAAGTTATTTCTGGAGTATTGGCATCTATAGGTATAGCTAATTATTTAATAGAAACTGCTGAATCAAAATTTTACACTACTGATTTATGTTCATTTTATCGAGTAGCAGCTGGTCTGGTTTTAAAAGATTGGTTTCCTAAACCAGATTTAATTATTTCTAGCTCCCAGTTATGTGATGGTTCTACTAAATTTTTTCGTAATATGAGTAAATATTATAATTGTGAATATTATTTAATCAATACTCCCTATCGTAATAACTCAGATTCTCAGAACTACCTTGCTGCTCAATTAAAAGAAATTGCCTGTAAAATAGATAAAATTACCGAGCAACACTTAAGTAATGAAAGAATAAATTATTTTTTTAATTTGTCTAACCAAACTAGAGAATATATAATAAAACTTAATGAGCTTAGAAAAAATGTCCCTTCTCCCTTATCAGGATGGGATGCTATAGCTTATATCCTATATATGTTCTTTTCTTCTTTGGGTGCGAAGAAAGGGTTTCAGTTTTATCGTACTTTGTATCAAGAGACAGAAGAGAAGGTTAATCGGAAGATTGGTGTATTGGAGGAGGAGAAACATCGTATTCTGTGGCTTCATCAGGTAAGGCCTTATTATAAAAACGAGATAATACAAAATCTTAAAGAAAATAAGGCGGTAATTTCCTTTGAAGAGGTAAGTTATGTCTATTGGCAAGCTTTAGATCCTCAAAGACCATGGGAAAGTTTAGCTCAAAAGATGACTTCCAATTTTGGAGCAGGTCCTATCGAGAGAAGAATAAAAGTGGTGTACGATTTGGTGAGGGAATATAAGATAGACGGAGTAATTCATTTTTCTCAAAGGGGATGTCGCCAAAGTTGTGGAGGAGCATATATTATTAAGGATTTTTTACAAGAAAAAGGCATACCTATGTTAATATTAGATGGTGACGGTGCTGATTCTCGTAATTATTCCAAAGGGCAGACCAGAACCAGGATTGAAGCTTTCTTGGAGATGCTTTCTCAAAGAGATTAAAAAATATATTATTCTTTAAGATTATATGTCATTCCTGCGGAGGCAGGAATCCAGGACAAAGAAAAAGGGTAAATGTAAGAGAGAAGGATAAGTAATAAAAAGTAGTAATTCTTTATATAGAATTATTTTTTTAAAAAGGAAAGATAAAAATGATTGTAGCAGGACTGGATATAGGTTCATTAACTATTAAAACGCTTATTCTTGAAGATGGTAAAATAAAAAGTTTTACTATTATACCTACCGGTGCTGATGTAAATAAATTGACCCGGGATTGCCTGGAAATGACACTGAAAAAATCTGGAGATGATTTGAAAAATCTATCATCTATAGTTGCTACTGGTTATGGAAGGATAAATATCCCTTTTTCTGATAAGTCTATCACCGAAATTACCTGTCATGCCCTGGGAGCAAACTGGTTAAATCCTAAGACACGAACAGTTATTGATATCGGAGGGCAAGATAGTAAAGTAATAAATATCGATAAAAATGGTCGGGTAGTTGATTTTATTATGAACGATAAATGTGCTGCAGGAACGGGTAGATTTTTAGAAGTTATGGCTCAAGCCTTAGGCATAAAGACCGAGGAATTAGGAGAAAAATCTCTACAATCAAGAAGGAAGATAAAAATCGGCAGCATGTGCACTGTCTTTGCTGAATCAGAAGTAATATCTTTAATCGCAGAGGGGCAGGCTAAAGAAGATATAATTAGAGGACTGCATGAAGCTATTTCTAATCGTATTTGTAGTATGGCTAATCGGTTAAGATTGGAAAATATTATCACTTTAACCGG
>CAZWFH010000241.1:0-3088 GCA_964632105.1 uncultured Atribacterota bacterium | reverse complement strand
TTATATACCTGGCATTTTTTATTTCTGCAGGTATAAGTTCCATGATCGGTATAGGCGGCGGAGTACTTTATGTCCCCATTTTATTAGCCTTTGGTTTCCCTTTTTATCAAGCTGCAGCAATTAGTATTTTTATAATTATAGCTCTCTCTATTTCAGCTTCTTTAGTGTATTATCGAGCTCAATTAATAGATTGGAAATTAGCTTTAATAATTGAACCTTTAACTGCTATTATGTCCCTTATGGCGGGGTATTATTCTTCCTTTATTCAAGTTAAAGAATTAAAAATATTATTCATTTTGGTTCTGATTGTTTCCGGGTATTTTATGCTAAAACCTATTAAAGAAATTCAAGATAAATTTATTAATAAGAGAAAATGGGGTTTTTGGCAGAGAAAATTTGGAGAAGAAGAGTATTCGGTTAATCTTATAATCGGACTTCCGCTCACTGCTCTGGCTGGTTTAATGGCTGGTTTATTAGGCATAGGAGGAGGAATAATCAAAGTACCTTTAATGGTTCTATTGCTGGGAGTTCCTATGAAGATTGCAGTGGGAACATCCTGTTTTATGGTAGGACTAACTGCTTTGTTTGGTTTTTGGGGACATTTTTTTGCCGGGCATTTTGAACCTAAAACGGCTTTAATTCTGGCTTTAGTGGTTTTTGCCGGAGCTCAAGTCGGTTCTAGGATATCTATAAAAGTGGATAAAATTTCATTGAAAAAAATTTATGCTATATTTCTTTTTCTAATCTCTGCCTGGATGCTAATGAGTGTGGTAAAATAATTAATAAAAAGAGGTAATGATTAATGAGAGTTATCGGTATAATAGGGTATAAAAAAAGTGGTAAAACTACTTTGACACTAAAACTATCTGATGAATTAACAAAAAGAGGTTATAAAATAGCAGTAGTAAAACATGTTAACGAAGACCTTGACCTGGCTAATTCAGATACTTCAAAATACAAAGAAGGTCTAACCCAGGTAGCGGCAATTACTTCCAAAGAGTCAGTAATATTTCTAAAGAATAAAAAGAATTTAGAAGAAATTATAAAATATTTTAAAGCTGATATTGTCCTAATAGAAGGTTTTAAAAAGGAAAAAACTTTTCCTAAAATTGTGTGTTTAAGAGAGGAAAGTGAAAAGGTTGAATTATTTGATGGATTACAGCTTTGCACAGCTGGTTTTGTTTCTAAAGGGGTAGACCCGAAGCTTTACGATTTTAATATTTTAAATGATGAGGATATAAAAAAGATAGCAGAAATAGTTATTAATAAATCATTTAAATTACCTAACCTAAATTGCGGGGAATGTGGATATCAAGATTGTTATGGTTTAGCTCAGGAGATTGTTAAAGGAAACAAAACTCTTAAAGATTGTCCTTCTTTGGAGTCTTCAACTTTGGTGAAAGTAGATGGGAAGATAGTTCCGATGAATCCCTTTATAGCAAAAATTATAAAAAACACTATTACCGGACTTTTGTCTCCCCTGAAAGGTTTTGTTAAAGGGGATATTGAGATAAAGATAAAACAAAAATAAATTCGTATGGAGTATAATAGCGTAGAGCGTACAGCGTTTAGCGTATAGTTTAAGAGCGAAAAACGAAAACGCGAACCATAAATTAAAATCCAAAATTAAAGACAAAATTGACTGGAAAACTGAGAAAGCAATATGTTAAGATATATTCTACCAACGTAAGACAGGCGTCTCGCCTGTCTATGAAATGTAGGGGTTCGATTATTTATCAAACCCGTGAAATACGAGTCGGATAAATCTGACCCCTTATATTTCTTTTTCTTGGCTATATACTCGATACTCAATACTATATACTGTTTTTCTATACGCTAAACGCTGTACGCTATACGCTAAATTTCATGGAGGTAACTCTTATATGTCAGTAGTATCGATTAAACCAAAGATAATTAGCAAAAAAGAGACAAAAGAAGAAATAATCTATGATGCCATAATAATCGGAGGTGGGCCTGCCGGCTTAACTGCAGGTATCTATCTTAGTCGAGCCAGAATGAATACTCTATTAATTGAAAAAGCCCTTCCTGGCGGACAGGCAATCCTTACTGAGATTATTGAAAATTATCCTGGCTTTCCCCTTGGTATTGCGGGCCCTGAATTAATGCAAAAAATGGAGGAGCAGGCTGTCCGATTTGGCTTGAAAATAGAATACGGGGAGGCAGCAGAAGTTAGAATAAAGGAAGGTAAAGAAGATAAGGTAAAAATAGTAAAAATCAATAATCAAGAATATAATACTTTAGCTATTATTCTGGCTTCTGGAGCAGAAGCGAGTAAATTAGGTATCCCCGGAGAAGAAGAATTAAGGGGGAGAGGAGTCTCTTATTGTGCCGCCTGTGATGCCCCCTTTTTTAAGCACCAAAAGATAGTAGTGGTTGGTGGAGGAGATACGGCAATTGAAGAAGCTTTATATTTAACTAAGTTTGTTTGGGAAATAACCATTATTCACCGTCGAGATAGATTAAGAGCAACCAAGATATTACAGGAAAGAGTTTTTGCTAATAAGAAAATAAATTTTGCCTGGGATTCAGTAGTAACAAAAGTATTAGGCAAGGAAAAAGTAGAAGGCATTTTGATTCAAAACAAAAAAACAGGCGAAGAAAAGGAAGTTCCCTGTCAGGGTGTTTTTGTTTTTGTGGGGTATGTTCCCAATTCAAAATTTTTAAAAGAGTTAGTGAAATTAGACAAAAAAGGTTATATTTTGACTGATGATAATATGATGACCTCACAAGAAGGTATCTATGCCTGCGGAGATGTTAGAAAAAAAATCTTAAGACAGGTAGTTACTGCCTGTGGAGAAGGAGCTACCGCTGCCTTCGCTGCCCAAAAATATATTGAAGAAATAAAAGGGGTTTCCTATAGATAGAAGAAGAGAGGATAAAAAATGAATTTTGGAATATCAACTATGCCACTTGAGGATTATCAGTTAAAATCAAAATTAACTTTGTTAAAAGAGGCGGGGATAGAATATCTTGAAGTAAAACCAAAAGAAGGACATTTCAATTACTATGACCCCAAATATCTGGATGAAATGTCTAAAGAATTTAAAAAAAATGGAATAAAAGTAGT
>CAZWFH010000240.1:0-3104 GCA_964632105.1 uncultured Atribacterota bacterium | reverse complement strand
ATGGTTGGCACCACAGAAGTGATGCCCTGGTATCTCTTTTGATTTTAGTTGGAATTTTTGTAGGAGAGTATTTCTGGTGGGTGGACAGTATTATGGGTGGTGTGGTATCTTTAGTCATATTTTACACCACCTACATCATTTTAAAAAAGTCAATCAGTACCTTAATCGGAGAAGAACCGTCTGAGGATTTTGAAGTAGAGATTAGAAAAATTGTGGCTAATAATGTATCTCATGATGTTAAATTACATCATCTTCATTCTCACAAATATGGAGATAATAGAGAATTGACTTTTCATATTAGATTACCAGCAGATATGAGATTGGAAGATGCCCACAGGATTACAGAGGAATTAGAAAAGAAGATAAGAGAAGAGAAGAATATTGAAACTACCATTCACTTAGAGCCGCTTATTGTGAAGAAAAGTAAATAGATATTACAATATATAATTCAAATTTTTGGAAAGGAAGGAATAGAAAATGTGGAAGGAATTTAAAAAATTTGCCATGCGGGGAAATGTAATTGATATGGCTGTTGGAATTGTTATCGGAACAACCTTTGGGGTAATTGTAAAATCACTTGTCTCTGATGTCATCATGCCTCCCATTGGCATGATATTAGGCAAAGTAGATTTTGCAAATCTTTTTATAATTCTAAAAGAGGGTAAAATTGCTGGACCATATACCTCTCTAACCCGTGCTCAGGAAGCCGGGGCAGTTACTGTAAACTATGGTGTATTTGCGAATACAATTGTTAATTTCATTATAGTGGCCTTTGCTCTGTTTCTTATCATTCGAGTAGTTAATAAAATAAAAACCCAAGAAGAAGCTCTACCCCCGGAACCAACCACTAAAGATTGCCCATATTGCCTGTCTCATATTCCGATTAAAGCAACACGCTGCCCCCATTGTACTTCTGAACTGGCTATAAAATAAATACTGCAGCAACACGGCGTGCTGTGTTGAATGTGCTAAAAAGGAAAATGAAAAACAAAGATAAAAACCGGAAAGGAACATATTTTGAAGTTAAGATATAAGATAATTATTTTTTTATCATCCTTTTTGATATGCGTTTCTCTTTTAATTGGTGCAACCTGTGCTGGTACGGGTATCCGGGAAGAGATAAATCAGTTTCCGGGATTTTCGGGAATCCTGATAAAAGACTTAAACACTCAGGAAGTACTATTTTCCCATAATGAAGATAAACTTTTTACCCCGGCATCTCTTACTAAAATATTTACCTTAATGGCCGCTCTGGAAATCTTTGATGAGGAGCAGTATGCTTATCCGACTTCCTTCTACTTTTCCAGCACTACTCCCGGAGAGATAAACGGAGACCTGTATATAGTAGGCAGCGGAGACCCCACTCAATCCCCGGAAGTTATCAGAAAGATAGCAGATACTCTGGTGCAAAAGTTTAATATCAGGCATATCTCGGGAGATATTGTATTGGACAATTCAAAGTTTTTGCCCGAAGAGTTTTTAGGAAGGGGATGGATGTGGGATGATAAAAATCCCCTGATCGGAGCATTAACTGTAACGGGCGATAAAGTCAAGGAAAAACAAAATTCTTATCTTAATACTATGCCTCTTCTCTGGGGGAATATTTTTTCTCAGGAGTTATCCAAAAAAGGAGTAAAGATAAAAGGGGATATTCGGATTGGGAAAGTCCAGGAGGGTCTAAAGGTAAAGTATATTTATTATTCTGATACCCTGGATAAAATACTGGCTTATATGATGAAAAAGAGTGATAATCAGAGTGCTGAAAATATTTTTCGTACCCTGGCTCCGGAGGATAATCCCGAGGGAGTTTCCACTATTGCTCGGGCTATTGCCTCTTTAGAAGAAGTTATTGATACAGCCCTGGGTTTAAAATGGGGAAAAGATTACATCCTTGTGGACGGCTGCGGGCTCTCTGAATATAATCTTACGACACCTACTCATCTGGTCAAAGCAATTACTTATCTTTACCGGGAATACGATTTTAAAATACTGGATTATTTTGCCAACAACAAAGAGAAGGGGACTTTAAAAGAACGCCTGCCTTTTCAGGTATGGGGCAAGACCGGGACCTTATCCTCGGCCTCAGCACTGGCCGGATTGTTGGAAACTAAAAATAAGAGATGGGTAGTCTTTTGCCTTATGGAAAATAATTTTATATTTATAGAAGAAGAGAATGACCCCAAAATATTTGAAAATAGAATATTAGAATACATCTACGAGAACTTTTAAGTTATTTTAACAACCCCTTCTCTCCCTTTATTCCCCTTTGCTTTTAATTGTAATTTCATTCTTCATATACCTAAAAAGAAGCAAAGAAAACGGGTGAGATAATTAAAAAATAGGTTATTGTTAAAAAAATTGAGCCAAAAAAGAGGATTTTTTAAAATAATATAGAATGTTAATAATATAAGTTGTAAATATTTAAGAAATATTCACATTATAAATATGATGTTTTTGAATATCTGTAAGTCAAGGGGATAAGTCAAGGGGACGTTTCGTTTGGCATGCCCAGTTAAATTTCTTGCAGTGTGTGACTGTGGATTAATAAATAGAAAGGAGTTATAAAATGAAAAAAAAATTACTTACAGCTCTTCTTATTAGCATTTTAATTTTTATATTTATGTGCCCCCTTTATTGCTTCGGCCAAAAACAAGAAAATACTAATTGGGGCGAAAAGTGGTCTTCTTTAGATTCAATGCAAAAAATCATGTTCTTTATGGGGATAGAGGCTGGGATGACTTATACTGCATTTGAAGTTCTTTTTGATGCTTCTGCCTCGGGGCTTTCAGAACTTTCTAATACCAAAAAAGAGTTATTTAATGCCTATTGTTATAAAAAGTATAGCGAGATACATGAAAATATGGAAGTTATAGTTGATATCATAACCGAGTTATACAAGACCCCTGAAAATTCTTATATTAAATTTCCACATATGATAATTATTGCCCTTAGTAAACTAAGGGGAGAACCCATAGAAAAACTATTAGAATATTTTAGAAATAAATAATAAATAAGAACACATCCTAAATAAGAATACACATCCCATTTTCTTAGATAATTAATATTTTGATTTTAAATTAAATAAATAGGAAAGGTGTACCAGG
>CAZWFH010000239.1:0-3115 GCA_964632105.1 uncultured Atribacterota bacterium | reverse complement strand
AATGCCGGATCCCAAGACTTTTCCAATAGAAGATATAAAGGAAATAACTCAGGATATATTATCCAAAAATAGTGCTCGAGCCTTACAGTATAGCAGCACCGAAGGATTACCTGAATTAAGAAAATGTATTTTAGAACATTTAGCAAAAGGCGGCAATAATGGGGAGTTAGAAAATATAATTATTAGTTCTGGTTCCCAACAAGGATTAGATTTAGTAGGTAAAACATTTTTAAGCCCCGGAGATATTGCAATAGTAGAATTGCCCAGTTATTTAGCTGCTTTAAATGCTTTCTATAGTTACGGAGGAGAATTAGTAGGCGTTCCTATGGATGAAGATGGGATGCGGATGGATATTTTAGAGGAAAAACTTATCCAATTTAAAAATGAAGGAAAAAAAGTTAAATTTATTTATACCATTTCCAATTTTCAAAATCCTGCAGGAGTAACTATGTCTCTGGCTCGACGAAAGAAGATTATCGAAATTGCTCATAAATTTAATGTATTTATTGTAGAAGATAATCCTTATGAAAAACTTAGATTCGAAGGAGAATCAATCCCCTCTATATATTCTTTGGAAAAAAATGGTTCTGTTATTAGTTTGGGTACTTTTTCCAAAATATTATGTCCCGGTTTGCGATTGGCTTGGATATTAGGCAATAAAGAAATAATAAGGAAGATGGCTATACTAAAACAGGCAACCGATTTATGTACCAGCATCTTAAATCAATTAATTGCTTCTGAGTATTGTAAATTAGGTAAATTAGAAGAAAATATCAAGTCTAATATTCAAATTTATAAGAAGAAAAGAGATGTAATGCTAAATGCTTTAGAGAAATATTTTCCAAAAGGGGCTACCTGGACTAAACCGCAAGGTGGGTTTTTTGTAGTTGCTACTTTACCTGAGTACATAGATACCAAAGAAATGCTTAAAGAGGCAATTGAAGAAAATGTGGCTTATGTGCCTGGTGCTCCATTTTTTGCTGACGGAAAAGGCCAAAACACTATGCGGCTTTCTTTCTGTTATCCGAGTGAGGAAGATATTAAAGAAGGCATTAAGAGAATAGGTAATGTAATAAGAAGAAAATGATAAAATAAGAAACCCAATTAGTATCGAGTATCGAGTATATAGTATATAGCAAAGAAAGAAAGAAAAAAAGAAGTAAGAATATAATCGTATCTGGTATCTCGTGAATCGTATCTCGTTAAGAATTGTTTAGCTGGTTAGGAAAAAGAAGAAAGAATGAAATAAGTATTTTAATGTGGGGTACGATGCATCGAACCGGTCAGAGAATACCAATTTTTGTCATTGCGAGAAACGAAGTGACGAAGCAATCTCAAACGGGGATTGCCACACTCTGATAAATCAGAGCTCGCAATGACACAGAACGTAATAAACTGACAACTGAAAACTTCTTGTATTTTATATTTTTCTTACACTTATTACCCGCACCTATACGCTAAACGCTGTACGCTATACTATATACTAACGACTATTCACTATTCACTAACGACTAATTTAATTGGTAAATTTCTAATAAAGAGGTGATAAGAAAAAAATGTTAAAAACTTTTGATGAAGTATTAGAAAAGGCAAAAGATTATGGTCCTAAAAAAATGGCAGTAGCTTCTGCCGGAGCAGAAGATGTATTAAAAGCGGTCGAATCTGCCCGAAAGGAAGGATTAACCGATTCAATTTTAGTCGGCGATAAAAAAGAAATTATTCAGATAGCGGAAAAAATGGAAATCGATCCTACTAATTACGAAATTATTGATAAATCAGGTAAAAATGAAATTGCCAGATGTACAGTAGAATTAGTCCGAAATAAAAAGGCTTCTATATTAATGAAAGGCATGATGGGAACAGCACGACTTTTAAAGGCCATTTTAGACAAAGAGATTGGTTTACGGAATAATAGATTGCTCAGCCATGCTTATGTTTTAGAAGTTAAAAATTATAGTCGAATAATTGTAATTACTGATGGAGCAATGAACATCAGTCCTGATTTAAGTCAGAAGGCGCAAATTATACAAAATGCTATATATTTTTGCCATTCATTGGGTATTAAGAAACCTAAAGTCGCTGCATTGGCGGCTGTAGAGTTAGTAAATCCGGTTATGCCTGCTACTATTGATGCTGCCTGTTTAGCTAAAATGAGTGAACGGGGACAAATTGTGGGTGGTATAGTGGACGGACCGTTGGCTTTTGATAATGCAATTTCTAAAGAATCCGCTTTACACAAAGGAATTGAAAGTCCAATTTCCGGAGAAGTTGACATTTTATTAGCCCCAGATATTGAAGCAGCTAATATTTTTGCTAAGGGGTTGGTGTATTTAGCTAAAGCTCAACCAGCAGGAGTATTACTTGGTGCAAAGGCTCCAGTGGTATTAGTTTCTCGGTCTGATTCAGCAGAATCCAAGTTGTATTCTATTTCCCTGGGAGTATTAATGAGTGAGATGACTGAAAATAAATAATATTAGGTGATCTAAGCGAGGTGATATTTTTATGGCCAAAGATTATAAAATATTAGTGATAAATCCCGGTTCTACTTCCACCAAAGTAGCATTATTCTCTAATGAACAATTACTGTTTGATAAAAAGATCGAACATAATAGTGAGGAATTATCCGTTTTTCATAAGATTATTGACCAATATCAATTTAGATTAAATATAATTTTAAATTTTTTAAAAGAAAAAGGGATTGACCATTCTGTTCTCGATGCGGTAGTGGGTAGGGGAGGATTATTAAAGCCTATTACTAGCGGTACTTACCGAGTGAATGACAAGATGTTAGAGGATCTTCGTAAGGGAGTAAGCGGAGAACATGCCTCTAATTTGGGGGGATTACTTGCGCATGGAATTGCTGAGAAGCTATCTATCCCTTCTTATATAGTTGATCCGGTAGTAATTGATGAGATGAAACCTGTTGCCAGGATTTCAGGTATACCAGAAATTCCGCGAATTAGTATACTTCATGCCTTAAATCAGAAAGCAGTTGCTCGAAAAGCAGCATTAGATTTAAGTAAAAAATATGAGAAAGCAAATTTTATTATAGCCCATTTAGGTGGAGGGATTTCAGTAGGAGTTCATTGTAAAGGAAATATTATTGATGTCAATA
>CAZWFH010000238.1:0-3129 GCA_964632105.1 uncultured Atribacterota bacterium | reverse complement strand
CAGAGAAAGTTCTTTGCCGAACCAGACATCCAATTTACATTCCTTCAGCTCCTTACGAATTGTACGGTAATGAGCAATATCCGGTAGATGTGCCAGCCGTGGTTTTTCTGGTAGGGGCAATCGTGAGAAAAGATAAGCTTATTCTCTATGCCGGGGCAGGGGATAAATACATCATCCTCCTAAGCTGCAACCTTAACAATTTAGTTAATTATCTATGTAAATCTTGTCAGGGAACGGTTGAACCAGCTTAATAATTCTGAATGGATTATACGGGGTCAAAGGATTATATGGGGTCAAGTCTTGCAATATAACAAAGGTTATACCATATTAGTAACATGACCAGACCACCTCTTAAGGAGATCTTTAAAATACAAAGACAAGAAGTCAAAAGATCAAGCAATGTATGAGGCTCACCTACAGTATGGCTATACCTTAAAAGATATAGCAGAATTTATTGGTGTGCATTATACTACAGTGAGCAGAGTGATTAAAAAAATCGAGCGGGAAGATGAAAAGTGATATTGCAAGACCTGACCTGACCTGACCCCTTAATATTGCATTTGATAAAAAAAATAGCAATTAAAATTTTTGAGTAAATCTGGATTTGACGTTAAAATGATTTGTAGGGGGTAAAAATATGTCAAAGAAATATATTCTAATATTACTATTTATATTTTTTTTGAGTTTAATTATTTTGAATACCGGCGTTACTACCGTCTATGCAACAATTTATAGAATAATAGATACAGAAGGGAATACTATTCGGGTAACTACCGAACCACAGATGAAGAAATCAGAGGAAGAAGCAGGTTGTACCCTTAGCCCTATACAACCTGACATTGTATCACCCATATCTAAGGATATCTCCCAGGTCAAAGGAATAGTGTTTGAAGACCACAATGCAAATGGGATACAGGATATAGGAGAAATGGGCTTACCTGACATACTTGTTTCTAATGGATTAACAATTACTGTTACTGACGAGAGTGGATGCTATCTACTTCCGAGGGAAGGTCATTTTGTTTTTATAACTACACCTTCTGATTACACCCCGACCGCCTCCTGGTATAAAAATTTAGGGGAGACTGATTGCCATTTTGGTTTAAGATTTGCACCTGATAAAGATTCAAAGCAATTTACTTTTGTTCAAATAACAGATATCCATTTAGATGCTATTGAGGAGCATAGGAGCTTTTTTGAGAAAGCTATAAGAGAGATTAATAAAATAAATCCTGCCTTTGTAATTGCTACAGGTGATTTATTATTGGAGGCTGAAAGAGTGACGATATCACAAGCTAAGGAGTGGTATGATATTTATTCCGGTTTAATCAGCACTTTTAATATACCTGTATTTAATATGGTGGGAAATCATGATGTTGTAGGTATACATTATAAGAAGGATATTAGCACCGAGCCGGGATATAATAAGGAAATGTATCGAGATTACTTTGGACCTACTTATTATTCTTTTGATTGGAGTTCATACCACTGCATCGTCTTAGATCCAAATGAATTTTTAGATGGTAATCAATTTTATAGGATACCAGATTATCAAGTTGAATGGCTGCGAAAGGATTTATCTTATAGACAAGGGAAGCCACTATTAGTATTTTTTCATGAGCCAACTATAACCTGGGAAGACCGTACAGAGGTTCTAAATCTGCTCAACCAACATACGACGAAAATGTTTTCAGGACATTGGCATATGGATGCATTGATAGATAGCCAGGGCATCCCGGAACAGGTTACCGGTGCTCTGTGTGGGGAGTGGTGGCGTGGTGACTGTATGGATGGAAGCCCTTGTGGCTATCGCCTTATTCAGGTAGATGAGGAAAATATTTTTAGCTTTTATAAAGGGGTTGGTATAGAAAGGCAGATAAATATTACCTCACCGGAACCTTTAATATCTGGAGAGACAATAGTAACAGCCCAGGTCTATACTGAATATCCTCCTCTTCAAGAAGTAAGATATCAGATTGACCAGGGTGATGTTATTCCGATGAAGATTGAAAAAGGTGGTCTTTGGGATGTAACTACCGCTATATGGGATACAACTTCACTAGAAGAGGGCTATCATACTATAACTATAAAGGCAAGAGACCAAGAAGAGCTCTTCTCACAACAGATCGAAGTAAAAGTCAGCCAAAGTGAGATAATGCCTTTAAGTGAACTGATTTCTCATTTTGAGACTTATCAGGGACACTTAATGAATGTGCAAGGCAGGATAAGTTTTTCATTAAAAAGTGAAAATAATACTTCGGAAAAGAAGGGTATCCTTGTGATAAAAGATGAAAAAGGTGCTGCCGTAATATTGATAGGGGAATATAATGCCCTACCTCTACCTGCTTTTGAGCGTAACGACTTAATAACAGCGACAGTTATTCCCATTGAATATCTTTGGAAAAGTATTGAAACAAAGTATAGACTTATGATTGCACTTTACACCTTTCGATTACCAAAAAGATTTATAATATGGGAAGGATTAAAACCAGAGGGAGTATACCTATTGTGTCTGATTAAATGTGATATGTAAGATAAAATAAAATATGATAAGAGATGGTTGTTTCTGCTCATATTCAGTAATTCGGTAACTTTTTAGTATAATTATAAAAAGTTTATCTTATAATACACAAAAAACCTTACCTTTGGGAAACTTAAATTGGAAAAAAATAAGATGAAAAAAGTTTATAAAATACTGGCCAGCCTACTTACCATAATATTTTACTGTGTAATTTTCCCTTTATTTATGCTTTGGTTTTCCTTTAAGGTACAAATCGGAAGATTAAATATCCCAAATTTACTTGCTTATGGAATAGGATTTATTGTGGTAGTGTACGGTTTATATTGGTATATAGGAGCTGGTATAGCTCAACATAAATCTGGAGTAAAAATTTCTCGAAACTATAAGTCTGCTTCTTTCCTTTCTCGTTTATTCCAATTAAACCCTCCAGATAAACTGATTACTACTGGAATTTATGCTAAAAGCAGAAATCCCATGTTTTTTGGATATACTTTTATATTGATAGGAATGGGTGTATTACTTCGTTCAATTTCTATCCTGGTTATTTTTGTTCCCGCTTTTATAGTCTTTGACCTTATATGGATTAAATTAGAAGAAAAAAATATTAG
>CAZWFH010000237.1:0-3129 GCA_964632105.1 uncultured Atribacterota bacterium | reverse complement strand
ATTAATAAATTTCGGGGAGATAAAGAGATTTTACAACCAGGATTAGATTATTTAGAGAAAAAGATCAAGAGACCGGTATTAGGCGTAATCCCTTATTTTAGAGATATTCGGATAGAAGAAGAGGATTCAGTGAATTCAGAAAAAAATAAATACAATAGCTTGCCAGAATTGGGCAAGATTAACATTGAAGTTCTATATCTTCCACATATCTCTAATTTTACTGATTTTGATCCTCTGGAGAGGGAGGAAGGTATCTCTTTGCGCTATGTAAAGATGGGGGAGAGATTGGGAGAACCTGATTTATTAATTATTCCAGGGAGTAAAAATACTCTCGACGACCTTTATTGTTTGAAAAAATCGGGTTATCAGAAAGAAATTTCAAATAGATTAAAGAAAGGCACAGTGATTTTTGGAATTTGCGGGGGTTACCAAATGTTAGGTAGACAGCTTTATGATCCTGAATACAATGAGTCATCAAGAGAAAAAATAAAGGGATTAGGTTTGATTAACGGAGTAACTACTCTTAAACCTAAAAAAATTACTTTTCAAGTAAGAGCCCACCTGTTATCTAATCCCTTTTTCGATAATCGAGGTGAACTATCAGGTTATGAGATACATACAGGAGAAACTGTTTTATTGGGGAGCGAGAAGCCATTATTTAAAATTACCAAAAGAGGTTTTACCCAAACTGATATTAATGATGGAGTAGTTAGTAAAGAGGGAATGGTTTGGGGAACTTATGTTCATGGGATATTTGATAATAATAGTTTTCGGAGAGCTTTTATAAATTTTTTAAGAAGAAAAAAAGGATTAGCGATTTCTAGTTGTGTTAATCAAGATAGAATATCTTATCAAGAAGAAAAAGATAGAGAGTATGATAAGTTAGCTTGCTTGGTTCGATATAATTTGAATATGAAAAAAATTTATCATATTTTAGGGATAGAGAAAAGATAAATAATGAAAGAAATTATAACTGCTTATATTTTAGATTTAATTATTGGTGACCCATATTGGCTTCCCCATTCTGTTTGTATATTTAATGTCTAATTAATAAGTCATATTAAATTATTTACATTATTACTTGTGGAACTTTAAGACTGGGGTGATTTATTAATATTGGCTTTACTCCATATGCCTTTTGTATAATTTCTTTGGTAAGTACTTCTTGAGGAGCTCCTATCTTTTCTATTTTACCTTCATTTAAAAGGAGAAGGCGATGAGAAGCAATGCTTGCCAAATTTAAGTCATGGAAAACAGAAATGATAGTTAATCCCTCTTCTTTAAGAGCCTTTTTTAAGAGATTTAACATCTCATATTTAT
This sequence comes from uncultured Atribacterota bacterium, assembly GCA_964632105.1. Lineage (GTDB taxonomy): Bacteria > Atribacterota > Phoenicimicrobiia > Phoenicimicrobiales > Phoenicimicrobiaceae > Sediminicultor. The sequence goes on along the minus strand of CAZWFH010000237.1, from coordinate 1,809 downwards.
AGTTTAAATCTAAGTGGGAAGTAAATTCATCTAAAAGTAGAAGCTGTGGAGTTTGAGCCAGGGCTTTAGCCATAAAAACTCTTTGTCTTTCGCCTCCACTTATTTCCTGAATATTGTTTTCAGAAAGGGATAAAGAATGGGTTTTTTTCATTGCTTCTCGAGATATTTGATAATCTCCAAGAGTTTCTCCCTTTAATCGAGAAATGTAAGGCAGCCTTCCCATAAATACTACTTCTTTTGCTTTGAAATTAAAAGTAACCCAGGTATCTTGAGGAACTACTGAGATAAATTTGGCAATTTGTTCAATGGGAAGTTTATTAAGATTTTGGTTGAGGAGAGATATTTCTCCTTTTTTTGGTTTTAATATTCCTGAAATAATATTTAAAAGAGTAGTCTTTCCGGAGCCGTTAGGCCCGATAATTCCTAACAGTTCTCCTTTTGGTAGATAAAAGTTTATATCTGATAATATTTCCCGATTATCATTATAAGAGAAGTGAACTCCTTTTAAAGTTAAAATATTGTTGTTATCAGCCATATTATTTATTTTTCCTCCTTAAAAGATAAATAAATAAAGGGGCGCCGACTATAGCAGTTATTGCTCCGATAGGTATTTCAGTCGGCGCGATTACAGTTCGAGCTAATACATCACATAGAATAAGAAAAATTCCTCCTAAGAAGGCAGACGCAGGAAGCATAATTCGATGGTCTGGTCCCACTAAAAGCCGGGAAATGTGTGGAATGACCAGTCCTACAAATCCTATAAGACCGGTAAAGGAGACCACGGAAGCAATAATTATAGAGCCAATGAGAAAGATGCGGATTCTTAATTTACCTGTATTGATTCCCAGATGAAGGGCTTCTTCTTCTCCCAGAGATAAGGCATTTAAATCTAAAGAAGAAAAGAACAACAGCAGGCAGCCAATGATTGCAGGTAGAGTAATGATGCTTATTTTTTTCCAGTTAGCAGCAGATAAGTCTCCCATAAGCCAGAACACCATAGATTGTATTTCTTTTCTGGAGATAGCTAAAAGAATAGTTATGAGTGCAGAAAAGAGAAAAGTGATCGCTACTCCGGCAAGAAGCAGCCCGGTGGAATTGGCAGAATAACTGATTTTAGAAGATTGATATACCAGGTAAAGAGAGAGCATTGCTCCGATAAAAGCAAATAAGGGAAGATAAGAAGCAAAAAGATAACCGGTAACATGCTGTAAGGCAATACCGATACATGCTCCTAAAGCAGCACCCGCAGATACTCCTAAAATATAGGGATCAGCCAGGGGGTTTCTTAAAATTCCCTGGAAAGCTCCTCCTACGGTAGATAAAGCAGCACCGGTAATGACACCTAAAGCGATTCGAGGTGCCCTTAGTTGCCAGATAATCAGATTTTTAGTTTTATCCTGTGTGCCATTTAAGAGGAGAGAAAGAATATCTTTAGGATGAATAGATACCACTCCAAAGTTAAGACAGATAAAGCTGACTACCAGGATGCTTAGACTTCCTACCAGAAGCATCAATATTAATTTTTTTCGCCAGTTGGTATAGCCGGCAATTTCTGTTAGCGGTTTATTCATAGAAAATTCCATATAATAATTCGAGTCCGTCTACAAGCCTTGGGACAGCGCGATAAAAAAGGTCTTCGTTTACTATAAAAATTTTTTGATTTTTTATAGCCGGTATATTAGACCAGCCGGAACGTTGGGATATGTTGCTTTTAATCTTTGATTCTTCTTCCTGGTTCATTGCTCCTACAGGGACAATAATGATATCCGGTTCTGCCTGGGCAACAAATTCCGGACTTATTTTTTTCCA
>CAZWFH010000236.1:0-3149 GCA_964632105.1 uncultured Atribacterota bacterium | reverse complement strand
TCTGAATTTAATTCTGAAAGCAATTCCGCAATTTTCTCATCATCTTTAATTAATTTAAATATTTCAATAGTCTGTTCTAGCGATAAATAATTGGTTACCTCAGCAAATTCTGTGGGATAGAGGTCATCAATAATTTCTTTTACTTCTTGGATTTTTTTCTCTTCCAATAATCTTATTATTTTTTCTGACAACTCTTTTATTTTCTCTTCCATTTTTCCAAACCCTTTTTTCTTAATTCCTGTGCGATAAATTAGATCTTTACTTCATGTTCTTAAACTTTCTCTTTTTTTCTTTACTATATACTAATTTAAATTTTATTTCTTAATCTTCTTCTTTTTTAATTTCTTTTATTACCTCATACAAGGAACTTGCTTTCTCTGCTGGAACATTCTTCAGAGGGACATCCAATGCTTTTGCTTGCAGAATTTTGTTAGCAAAATTAATTTCTATTTCATCGCCAATCTTAACTTCATCCCCTGCCTTGGCAATTCGATTATTAATCCTAATGCATTTAGCCAGACAGGCTTTTTTTGCTTCTGTCCTTCTTTTTATTAATCTGCTTACTTTTAAAAATTTATCTAATCTCATATGTTCACCAATTAGCTAATTAGCCAATTCTCCAATTTACCAATTAGTTTAGTCGTTAGTAGAAATGCAAGTTTTCGGTTTACAGTTTTCAGTTGTCAATCTATTTTATTCTATGTCATTGCGAGCTCTGATTTATCAGAGCGCGGCAATCCCTGTTTGAGATTGCTTCGGTCGTTTCACTCCCTCGTAATAACAAAAGAGAAGCCTAACCTAATATGTGATACGAATTTGTTCTTGCTTTTGTATTTCATCTTTGTCTTCTTTTTTCTTAACCCTACGCTATATGTTATTATTATTTATTTCGGTTTCTGTGTTTTGTTCTTCTTTTATTAACTATACGCTCTACGCTAAGCGCTGTACGCTATTCTTCACTATATACTATTTTTACTCTTTTGATTTCAATTGCGGGAAGAGGATAACTTCTTTAATTGAATCAGAATTAGTAAGTAACATCATTAATCTGTCAATGCCTATACCTAAACCGCCCGCGGGAGGCATGCCATATTCTAAAGCTTCGACATAATCTTTATCCATAAAGTGACTTTCCATGTCTCCTGCTTCTTTTTTGGCAACTTGTTCTTCAAATCGACGTTTCTGTTCCGCTGGGTCATTCAATTCGGTAAAGGCATTGGCTAATTCCATTGAACTAATAAAAAGTTCAAAGCGCTCTACTAATTCCGGGTTGTCTTTTTTCTGTTTTGACAAAGGAGAAAGTTCGAGAGGATAGTCAATAACAAAAGTGGGTTGAATTAAGGTTGGCTCTACAAATTTTTCGAAAAGCTCATTGACAATTTCTCCTCTATTTATATTGCCCTTTATATTCAAGTTATATTTTTTTACAACTTTGCTAAAATCTTTTTGAGAAATCTTATCCACCCGAATTCCTACTGCATCCTCTATCGATTTATACATGCTTATTCTTTTCCAAGGAGGGGTAAAATCAATTTTATTTCCCCGGTATTCAATTTCCAAAGAGCCTAAAACATTCTTAAGTATATACACTATCAATTCTTCGGTAATTTTCATCATACTATGGTAATCACCGTATGCTTCATATAACTCCAACATAGTAAATTCGGGATTATGTTTAGTGGAAATACCTTCGTTTCTAAAATTACGGCTTAATTCATATACTTTTTCAAGCCCTCCGACTAATAAACGTTTCAAGTATAATTCTGGAGCAATCCTTAAATAAAAATCTCTATGAAGAGTATTATGGTGAGTAATAAAGGGGCGAGCTGTAGCTCCACCGGGGATAGGCTGCATTATAGGAGTCTCAACTTCTAAAAAACCCATACTATCTAAAAAATTTCTTATAGATTGTACTACCTTACTCCTTTTAATAAAAATTTCTCTGACTGAAGGATTTACTATCAGATCCAAATATCTTTTTCTATATCTTACTTCCACATCTTTAAGCCCGTGCCATTTTTCAGGTAGACTACGCATAGACTTACATAGAAGACTGAATTCTTCAACAAATACAGTAACTTCGCCAGTTCTAGTTCTAAAAATCAGACCTGAAACTCCCAAAATATCCCCAACACCGATTTTACTAAAAAGTTTAAAAGCATCCTCTCCGACTTTATTTGATTTTATATAAATCTGGATTCTTCCGCTTATATCTTCAATATTAGCAAATATAGCTTTTCCGTGTGTTCTTAAAGCCATCAACCTGCCAGCTACACTAGCTTTTTCTTTACCACATTCACCAACCTGTAAATCTTTATTTTCTTCTATTAAATCTTTTATTTTATAAGTCCTGTTGAAACTATGCCCAAAAGGATCAATGCCTTCTCTTTTTAATTCTTCTATTTCTTTCCATTTATTAGATATAATTTCCGTTGTACTCTTTTTTATTTCCACCCAATCCACCTCTTTTTACTCTTATTACTAGATATCTTCTATAAAAAATATAATAATATAATACCAAAATTATTATGATTTTGCTGTCTGATAAATCTTTTAGGGTAATTCAAATTTCGGTTATATTTATAATTAGCTTATTTTGCTAAAAGGTTTAGAAATAAATAATGAACAAAGTATCGTTATATTTTATTTTTTAATAACTTTGTTCATTATTATAATTAATCACTATTTAGATTGCTAAATTAATGCATAAACTATTTGATATCTAAAATTTTATATTTAACATGCCCTGCCGGGACTCTAACTTCTACTAAATCACCTTTCTTTTTTCCTAAAAGAGCCCTTCCGATAGGAGAAGAGATGGATATCTTCCCGTAATCCGGTTCAGATTCCACATAATCTAAAATAGTATATTTACACTCTTTTTTACTTTTCATATCTTTAATTAACACTTCTGACCCTAGTAATACGCAATCCGGATTTTCTTCTTTATTTATCAATTCATAATTTTCCATAATTCTTTCCAAAGCCAAAACTCTTCCTTCTATAAAGGATTGCTCATTTTTAGCAGCACTATATTCTGCATTCTCAGCAATCTCACCAAAGGTTACCGCATTTCTAATTTTTTCGGCAATCTCTTTTCTTTTTACCCTTTTAAGGTAACTAAGTTCTTCTTGAACCTTCTTCAAGCC
>CAZWFH010000235.1:0-3154 GCA_964632105.1 uncultured Atribacterota bacterium | reverse complement strand
GCACTTATACCGCGCCAAGGGGAAAATAAAAGTTGTACATATTGCCGAAAACATAGACAATAAGCGGCGTTATCTAAAGCCAGATTACATTGAGAAGCACAGACCGTATGTGCAAGCACTTATTTGAGATTAAATATGACGGCGAGGTAGCTGTTGAAGCTTTTGACGAAATAAAAGGTGTATATCTGAAAGATAGCTTAAAAATATTAAAAGAGCTGTTCTTTTAATTGCTATGATATGCAGTTAGTTGAATCGTATTTTTAAACCCTCAACCAAAGGTAGCCTGGATAAAATCTTGTTTATCCAGAAATAATTGTATATCATTATTTATTTCTTATATAATATATGTTATAATTATTAAAATACGATTTTTTATAGAGGTGGAAATATGGGTCGAAAAAAAGGACCACAAATAGATCAAGCCTTTAAATATATTCGTGATAAGATCATATCTTATGAATTGCTTCCTGGGGAGACAGTTTCGAATAGCAATCTTTCTGAAAAGCTCAATATGAGCCGTACACCTATAAGAGAGGCTATGCTTCTTTTAAACTCAGTTGGGCTCATTGAAATCAAAGATGGTAATATGTATGTATCTCACCTCGGACTTGTTGATATCATCGAAATATGCCAGGTACGTGTGGCAGTCGAGTGTACATCTGTAAATATCATAATGGAAAATGGCGGGCTACAAGCAGATCAGCGGCAGAAGCTCAAAAAAATCTTTGTTAAACTATCAAAGACGCTTTCTTCCAATAATTTTAAGGAAAACTATTTTTATGACGACCTATTCCATACCACCATAGTCAAATTTTGCAGAAACAAGCGACTGATGAACATATCAGAAATGATGCGCCTTCAGATCCAGCGCGCACGTTGGCTAAATGTCGCTTTACCCAATAACCGCAGAGAAACAGCACACAAGGAACATAAAAATATCCTAGACGCTATTTTGGATAACAACGAGAAGGCTTGTATAGAAGCCATAAAAAATCATATATCAAAAAGCAAAGAAAATTTTACTAAAATTATAAAAGACCCAAACCTTCGTTTAGCTATGATCAGTATACAAAGCATATATAAAGATAAACCCGCCCAGTAATTTTTTTCCACAATACTGTTCGGGCGTCCGGACGCAGATATGGTACGAATAAAAAGTCGCAGTTGGCATGATAATACATACGGTAGTGAGTATTCATGATTAAGATTGGACGAGAGTATCCCTGGTTTACTACAGGACTTATCGGTCAAAATGTATGGTTTTATTAAGGGGGCAAGTCTTACAATATCATATTTTGCCTTCCCCCTCTATTCTTTTGATCACTCTGCTGATATTTGTATCATAAACACAAAGATAGTTTGGGATATCTTTTAGGGTACAGCTGTACTGTAAGAGAAAATCATACATTCTTTTTTCTATTGGATGATTTGATTTTTATCCTTGTACAGACTCCGGAGGTCAAAATTATTCCTTCGGCTATATATTTTTATTATTCATTATCTGCACTAATTTCAACTTGTGTTAACAGTCTATTTTAAAAAACTGGTTATACAAAGAGTTACTCTGGTCATATGTTCTTATTCTGGCATAAAGAAAGTGCTTTGACTATCCTGATTGATCAGATTATTTTATTTGGGTGTTTGTTTTACAATTATAGTCCCTGTTAGATTTTCTGGAACCTCGGATTTTTTAAACCTAAATATTGATTGAAAACAGCTTTATATCATATTTCAATTTACTTTTACCACCCTATTTTCACCATGTCAATATTACTTCTCATGGTAGTTATAGAAAATAAAAGATCAAATCCGTATTATTGACAAATAGTCAACGGTCTGCCAACAACAAAGATTTGACCTTTTTCAAAAAATAACAGGCTTAATTTATATATTATAAAAAAATTAATCAATATTTTAAGATGAATTGCTTTCGGAAATAACTTTAATGGTTTGTCGCATCATATATTCTTCATTCCCATTTATGAAAATGGATTCCTGGGCATCAAAATCCAAAGTCAGTTCCGTAGTTTGTCCTTCAATAATTTCAAACGGATGATTCAGCTTGATACCCGTTTGGGCTTCGCTGGGAATTATTAGATCTTCAATTATTTCTTCACCTTCAATTGTGATAGATGCCTCTCCCGCAAGAAAGACACGTAATTGAGTATAGGTACCAGCCTCCAACTCATTTGTACTTAATAGAACTGTCTGTTCTTCTAATTCAATTAAATCAATTGGAAGACCATTATCCCAATTGATGAGTGTAACCCATTCACCCCCAACGTCTTCTTCTGTACCATAGCTATCTTTGTTCAGGAAGTTCAAGAAACCTTCCTGTGTCTGCTCTTGCTCTGTTTCGGCAATATGGGCATCAATTCGACTGATTAATATATCTATACTCAAATAATCACCAGGTGCATCAGTCAAGTATAATTTCAGGGTACCTTTGTCTGGAATGCTATTTTCTCCCGGCATAAGAGCCTCCCCCATGCATCCGGCTAAAAATAAAGCAATTACACCTATTAATATCATGTTAAATGCTAAATTCTTCATCATAATCCTCCTCAATTATTTATATTTTTATTCATTTATTCTACATATATTTGGATTCACAATTTTTATAACATTTTTTACTAAAACATAAAATGAGTTAACATTTTGGCACACAGTAAATCCCTCCCCAAAATAGACGATTTTCGCAACTTCTGTATGAGTAAGGATACTGAAAAATTGTATCACAAGCTAAAAGAAGTAATTATAGAAGAATTACGAAACACCTATAAACTAAAGGAGTTAATTAATCTTCCTGTTAGTGTTCCAAATAATGTGTAGTTAAATATAAGCTCCTAAATCCTAAGGATTTCTTTGTTAATATGGTAAATATAGAAGATAATAGGAGTATGCAGGAGAAAAAAGGAGATAATATGTGAAAAGAAGGCTAAAAGCGGGAATTTTAAGGAACCACGAAAAATTACCTTTAATTTAAGCCTGTTTTTAGCCCCTATTTTAAGGTGGCTGGTATGATTCATCGTATTTTTTAAATACGCCTCTTATACGCCATTTACGAAGGTTTTAGAAAAAACGCTAAAACTCTTATATTTCACAATGTCATTAACTTAAGAATTCAAGATAAAAAGGACATCGGAAACAACTA
>CAZWFH010000234.1:0-3159 GCA_964632105.1 uncultured Atribacterota bacterium | reverse complement strand
TTAGTACCATCAATTTCGTTTTCATCTGTTTCACCTCCTTCTGATTTTTTTTCATACTAACCAATAATAGAAGCAATTATTGTGCCAACTTTTAAAATTAATCTCCAGAATATTTATTTTTTAAAACATTTTTACTGAAAATTAAGATAAACAAAGACTTTCTAAATTCTTTTAATTAAACTATTTTATATTGTTTTATAATATTTACTTGGTAAACGTCAGTTATATTTATAAAAATTGTTAATTTTTCTCATTTTCCTATCAAAATACTGAGCAATTTTTTCGCAGCAATTTAGTTTCTTATCATTTTAAAAATAAATTGTAATTTAATTGGGCTTACCGGTCAAAGAAAATACTCTTACCAGTTACCGATAGGGGGATACCCATTACAAAATCCGCATCTATCAGACCCATTTTCTTGGCTACTACTCCGGCACGATACATTATCCGATTATCTACATTCATTATTCCGGCAGTTTTAACCGCAGACCCAATAGCAATTCCCATATCTAAAAGCCTAAAAGCACATTGAGGTCCATCAAATTCACTACCTTTATGGGAAATTCGGTTGCTACACTGGTCATACCCGCAGGCGCCACAATTCAAGCCGAGAGACTGAGCATCTTTTAGGCCTATTAATAAAACAGCCAGAGAATTTTTAACATTATCACCATCACGGTCGAAATTTTTCTTAGCCATTTCTTCACTATAGAGAATCATTTCACCAGCTAATCCGGCTACATCTTCTCCGTAAATTACTTTAACCACTACAAAGTCTTTACCGGCAGATTTGGGAGCAGTACGAGCAGCAACCCCCATTAAATTTGCGACATCCTTTATTGCTTCCCGGATATCGAATTCAGACAAATTTTGATTAGACATTTCTTAATTCCTCCTTGAATTAATTTTCCAATTCTCCAATTGGCCAATTTACCAATTGAATTAGCCGTTAGTGAATAGTGAATAGTCGTTAGTTTATCGTATTGTGTATCGATACTGTCTTGAATCTTTCTTTTCTTTCTCTTTTCTTTACTCGATACTATATACTTGATACTCGATACTGTTTTATTATACTACCCAATTATTTCGTAATCAATAACCTGGAAAGTAGACAGGCTCTTGTTAGTAGTCAATAACCATTCCACTTCTATGGGAACAGAAAAATCAGGCTGCAGCCTCCCCTTTTCTAACCAGTACCTGGAATGCTGATTATTAAATTGTCCTTTATTGGCTTTAATAATCAATTTAATCGGTTTATTTAAAAAATCAACTTGCTCCAACGTTTTCACTTTTTTTAACACTTCTATAATTTTTTCCTTCAATTTTTCTCCAGGTAAAGGGAATACATTCACTAATCCTATATTTTTATTTAAGGGTCCAATAATTTTCACATTAGCTAAAACAGATTCGTACCCCTCTTCTTCTAAAATACTTAATAGCAACTCATTAGTTTCTGCTGCTGCTTTACCATGATAACAAGGAGCCGCTAAAGGTTTAAGTAGATGTTTTAACTTGCAACCTTCTCTAAATTTACTTTCCCCTATCTGTAAGATTTTTATACCAATATAATCAGCAATTTTACGAATTTCCTTCTTGTTTAACTCTAAAAGCGGGGTATAAAAACCATTACATAGTTTTAAACCCCTCTTCCCCCAGGTATCACTCTGGTTCGAACCAGTCAGTACCAGTCTTCCTGATGCTTCTTTTTTTACCCTTCCCAACTTAGCTATCCTGGTACATTTATTACAGGCCGGACCCTTCTTTAGAACTTTTTCCTGTTCTCTCTTCCCCTGAACAATCTTTAATTTCAAATCTAAAGCCTTACTGATTTCTTGAATATTTCTTAAACCCTTACTGTAGTTATATTCTTCAAAACTGACCGTAATCGCTTCAACTTTTTCTCTCCCTAAGGTCTGGATGGCTAAAGCAGAAACTACAGTACTATCTAATCCCCCCGAAAAAGCCACTACAATCTCTTCACCCTGGGTGATTTTTTCAATCTCTTCTAATACATCATTAATTTTTTCTTTTGTACTAATCATCATCCAATCCAACTATCTTTCTTCTTATTACTTTTATTTTACTTACAAAAAAGGCCAAGGCGAATTATAAACACTATTACAATTCCTTGACCTCTAAAAATAAAAAAACTTATAAATTTGTATCGAGTATTACATTAAGAAAGAAAAAGAAAAGAAAATAAATTGAGGAAAGTAGAGAAAAGGCGTATAAAGTTTACACTAACATTCATTTCTACTGGCATTAAAGAATACTACTAACTTTTATTCTTTTCTACATATTCTTTAAATGGTATTTTTTTATACCACCCTTCACTAATGTAATTCAACACTGTAATAAATTTTTCTGCAGGAACATATCCTGGCAAAGGAGCTATTCTATTATGATTGCTTTCTAAAAACCAGATAGTAGGATAACCGGTAATTTGATATAATGTGGCTAATTTTTTTTCAGTAATTTCTTTGCCATCTTCCTCTACTTTATTTTCTGAGCTGGCATCTACTTTAATAATTACAAATTTATCTAAAAATATTTTTTTTACTCCTTCGTTTGAATAGACTTCTTTATCCAATTTTCCACACCAACCACAGCTATCTGTATAGAAATCAATTAATATGTATTTACCCTCTTTTTCTGCTTTTATTAGCCCTTCATCATAAGATAGCCAGTTAAGAACCAAGGGTTTGGATTCTTCTGCTACTTCTTCTTCTAAAGGTTTCAAATTAAAATATAATTTTGCACCTACTAAAAAAATTATTATTAGGAAAATTAGCGAAACTATTATTTTATTTCTTTTGTTTGAAAATATTTTCATCTTTCACCTCAAATTTTTACTTTATTTTTTTGTTTTTAATCCAATTTAGTTATTTCCTAAAAAACAAGACATGTATAGCGTATAGTTAATTATTTTTAAATTTATTGGTTATATGTTAAAAAACTATAGGAACGCAATGAATTGTGTTTTGTAGACAGACGAGACGCCTGTCCTACGGAATTTTTTATATTGCATTATCTCCTATATTATTATTTTATTTATTTTTTGGATTACAATTACAATTTTTAATCTAAAAAGTAAGATACTATCTTCTGAAAATTATTAGTAAGAAGTAATCCGCCAATTATCATTAAAAATATTCCGCC
>CAZWFH010000233.1:0-3166 GCA_964632105.1 uncultured Atribacterota bacterium | reverse complement strand
TAGAATTTAAAACAAAATTTGATAATAAAGCCGGTGATCATCGTTTGCGGGTAGAATTTCCTACTGCCATTAAAACCGATTATGTTTATGCTGAGGGTCATTTTGATGTAGTAAAGCGTTCCATTAATCTACCTGACAGCGAAGGATGGATAGAAAAGGCTTATAAAACTGCTCATAATTCGGGATTCATAGATATTAATAATGGTAAATATGGACTGGCGATATTAAATAAAGGGTTGCCTGAATACGAGATAATACCTGATAATAATACCATAGCTTTAACTTTACTCCGTAGTATAGGTTGGTTAACCAGGGGGGATTTGGAATATAGAACGAGGAATGCTGGCCCTTCAATACCAACACCAGAAGCACAGTGTTTAGGAGAAAATACTTTTTCTTATGCAGTGATTCCCCATCAGGGCAATTGGGCTGAGGCTCGTATTCTCAAAAAGACAAGACAATACAAGACGAAAGCATTAACTAAACAACTAAAAAATCAACAGGGAAATCTATCAGATAAGTATAGCTTTATAGAATTAGAAGGTAAGTATTTAGAAATTAGTGCCCTTAAAAAGAATGAATTTGAAGATAAATTAGTAGTCAGAATTTATAATCCTACTAATAGAGATACCACCGGAAAGATTAAATTAGGATTTGATGTACATAAGGTCTATCTGGGCAGGTTGGATGAAAGTTATGGTAATGAAGAGTTATTATATAATGACGGAGTTAAAATAAAACTTAAGTCAAAAGAGATAAAGACTATCATTTCTATTTGAATAAATAATTTAAAAAATTTAAGGAGGTAAGAATAAATGTCTTTAAAAGATGAGGAGATAAGAAGAGAAAAAGTAGAATATATAACTTTAGAAGTTAATGCCCAAAAATTAAGGGGGATGGTTCATTTCCCCTCTGGAAAGGGGCCTTTCCCAGCTGTAGCTCTTTTTCATGGAGGTGGTGGCCAGAGAATGGAATCTCATTTTATCTTTGTAAAACTTTCTCGACTTTTAGCTAAGAATAAGATTATAACCGCTCGATTTGACTTTCGGGGTTCTGGAGAGAGTGAGGGTGAATTTCAAGAGATGACTATTTCTCAAGAAGTAGAGGATGGAATGAGAATTATGGATTTTCTTGCTGGACACCCTTTAGTAAATAGAAAACAGCTAGGAATTTTAGGCTTAAGCTTAGGGGGATGTATTGCTCGCTTGGTGGCTACTGAGCGAGATGATATTAAGTGCCTGGTCCTTTGGTCAACTGTGGCAGACTTTGAAGAACTTAAACTTATAAAACAGAACCAAACTAAAGAAAAATTTAAAGAGTTGGCAAGGGAAGGCTATATTGATTTTGGGGGAAACAAAATAGGAAAATCTTTTTTTACTACCCTTTCTCAAGTGAAAAAGCCCGAAACCTTATCTGCATATCAAGGGGAAGTCTTAATTATTCATGGTACTGAAGATCAGAGTGTTCCCCTTGAGCACGCTTATAAATTTAAAAAAATTCTGCCTTCTTCTCGATTAAAGGAAATTAAAGGAGCAGATCATACATATAACCGAGTAGATTGGCAAGAAGAGGTTTTAAAAGAAACTACAAATTTTTTTATAGAAAACTTGCAAAAAAAATGGACTGGATTGAAGTTTCAGAAATAAGGGCGAAAAGAGCAAAAACAGGTAGATTTTAAGGAAGGTTCATTTAGTCTTTTGTTGGGGTAAGAGCAGGCAGACAGCAGAGAAGTCAATAGGAAAAGGAGGTGCTATGCGTTTGAAAATAGAAATCAGAAATTGAGAAGAATATATTTTAAAAAATAAAGGAGAAATAGAAATGTTTAAGAAAATTACTTTTATGTTATTAATTACGTTATTAATTGGAATGTTCACTTCAAGTGTATTTGCAGCACCTAATACTTTGGATATTCTTGGTACTTGGACTGGTATGGCCGGTGAAATCTTTGTAAAAATGCTAATAGTCCCATTTGAAGATAAAACTGGCATCAAAGTTGAATACACTGGAACTACAGACATTACTGCAGTATTACCTACTAGAGTAAAAGCGGGTAACCCGCCCGATGTTTCATTCCTACCTAAACCGGGGAAAATGATAGAATTTGCAAAAGAGGGGAAATTAGTGGATTTAAGCACCTTTATGGATATAGATGTACTTCGAAGTGATTACTCACCAACCTGGATAGACTTAGGAAGCTATAAAGATAAATTATATAGTGTACCCCTTGCTGCTGACCTTAAAAGCTTAGTCTGGTATAGTCCTAAAGCATTTGCTACTGCTGGTTATACCGTACCTACTACCTGGGATGAAATGATTGCCCTTTCTGATAAAATGGTAGCTGATGGAAAAACTCCCTGGGCTATTGGTTTGGAGAGTGGCGCAGGCAGTGGATACCTTGGAACGGACTGGATCGAAGATATTATGCTCCGTACTGTAGAGCCAGAGGTCTATGATTTGTGGGTTGCCCATGGAATATCCTGGCTTGATGGTCGGGTGCAAAGGGCTTTTGAATTATTTGGTCAGATTGTCTTAAACGAGAAGTATATCTATGGTGGTCGAAAGGCAGTACTTGCCATTAATGTTATGGACTCACCAGATGCTTTATTTACTACTCCACCAAATGCTTATATGCATAAACAGGCAAGCTTTGCAAGATTCTTTATACTTAGCCATTTCCCCAATTTAGTCCTTGGTGAAGATTTTGATTTCTTTCCCTTCCCGCCCATTGATCCTCAATACGGAACTCCTGCTTTAGGGGCTGGTGATGTAGTTATTATGTTTAATGATACTCCTGAGGCAAGAGCTTTTATGCAGTATGTTGTTTCTCCAGAGGCACAGGAAATATGGGCTGCTGTAGGGAAACTATCTCCTAATAAACGAGTAAGTCCTGCTGTATACGATGATTTAACCCGTAAAGCTGCTGAGATGTTAGTTAATGCTCCAACTTTTCGTTTTGATGGTTCTGATCTAATGCCAGCAGCAGTAGGTTCTGATGCTTTTTTCTGGGGAGTATTAGATTATGTAAGCGGCGTACCACTGAAAAAAGTACTTATGACTATCGAAACCAGTGCCCTAGATGCTTATCGAAAATAGTAAGAGTAAGCTGGTAAGTTTTTAATCTAGCGGGAAATCCCCACCTGTAAGGGTGGGGATGAGAGCTATTTCC
>CAZWFH010000232.1:0-3191 GCA_964632105.1 uncultured Atribacterota bacterium | reverse complement strand
GAGAGGGGACACCATAATTTTTTAAACTTTTAATCTTCATTAGTTTGGTCATTAGTACGTTCCTTTCTTTTTATCTTTTTTCGAATAAAACTAAAACGAATATTAAAATAACCTCTATTGCAAATCTAAAATGAAAAATAAAAATAGAACGATAGAATCATCTCCTTAGATAAATTAATGGTGAGCTAAATGAATGGTAATTGAGCAAATGTAACAAGCTGCAGCAAAACACACTTTTTTATTATACTCTTTTAAATCATTATTTCAATATTTCCTCTCCCCGTCTCATCCTTCTGTCATTGCGAGCTTTCAAAGAAAGCGCGGCAATCCCGTAATCATGGGGGACATTCTTCTTTTGGAAAATTGGGACTGGTTACTTTTTTGATTTAAAAAGGTGCTGTCCCTTTTTTCCATAAGCTCTTTTCCCCTCTCCCCTGGAGGGAGAGGGTCAGGGTGAGGGGGAACGTAGGGGTCTGATTCATCAGACCCGTCTTTTTTTTCTAATAACTAAAAACTTTCCCAAAAAAGAAGGATTTTTAAAACTTAAGAATCTTTGGGGACATTCTTCTTTTGTATTCCCGCACTTATGCTTGGCGAAAAGTAAAGTGTGTCCCCTTATAACAAATTATTTTCCCAAAAAAGAAGGACTTTTAAAACTTATGTCGAATATATAAAAGGGTATTAAATCCGGAATCAAGGGGGACATTCTTCTTTTGGAAAATGGGGACTGGCTACTTTTTTGATTTAAAAAGGTGCCTGTCCTTTTTTTCCAAAACCTATCCCCCTGAATCTAAATCAAAAAGAGCACATTATAAATGCAATATTTAAAAAGAAAAACCAAACTTAGTATTCTTGCCTTTTTCATAATTGTTCTTTCTATAACTATATCTATCTCCACCCTTGCCAAAACCGAAGTCTACTTCTCCCTCTCTGACAATCCTCAAAAAGAAATCATTGAAAATATCAATCAAGCCGAAGCTTTTATTAACATAGCCATGTATATCTTTACCGATAGAGAAATTGCCCTTCCTCTCGTAAAAGCCCAAGAGCGAGGCGTAAAGGTAAGGCTCTATCTGGATCAAGACCAGGTTGATTACCAATACAGCCAATCCCGCTTCCTGGTGCAAAGGGGAATCAAAACAAGAATCAGTTCCAACAATTATATAATGCACCACAAATTTGCTATTATCGATAACCGTCTACTGCTTACCGGATCCTACAACTGGACCTTTTCCGCCAACAACCGAAATGATGAAAATCTCATGGTCATAGACGACCCGGATCTAATTGAAATATTTCAGAATCAATTTGTAAACCTATGGACCAAGAAATACAGTCTGGAGAGAACCCGACAGCTATACCAAATAGCTAAAATAGATTTCTTACCCACTTATCACACTTCCCCAAAACCAGAGAATAAAGTTATAAATATCAACACCGTATCCCAGGATGAACTTATAAAAATATTACAAATAAGCGAACTTCTCGCCCAAAAGATAATCACCTTAAGAGAAGAGCTGGGAGGATTCAAAGAACCGCAAGCTCTCACCCAACTACCTGAACTAACCAACCTCGAATGGAAAGAATGGACAGAAGAGGGGATAATAATTAATATTGAATAGAAATAGAAGATTTTTCCGAAAAAAGAAGGACATTTTAAACCTTTTGTCGTAATAAAATAAGATACAGAAAAATTAAAAAGGAGAAAGTTATGGCTAATGAAAGAATAACAGAAGGCATAGTAAGAAGACATTTTAATTCTTACTCTGATGAATGCGCAATAGAAGAACAAAAATCTTCAATTCCAAAAATTGATAAGTTGCTGAAAAACGCCTCTAAGAAAGGGAGCGGAAAAGGGTATCCCGAATTTATTATTTCTTCGCTAAAAAATCCTGATATCATTATAGTAGTTGAATGTAAGGCAAACATTGCTAAGCATCAGAGTTCTACATTAGATAAATACGATGAATATGCAGTAGACGGGGCATTATTGTACGCATCCTTTCTTTCTAAAGAATTTGATGTATTAGTAATTGGTGTAAGTGGACAAAACTTAAAAGAGCTTAAAGTATCGCATTATCTATATTTAAAAGGAGAAAAGAAACCTGTCCCGATTTTTGGTAACAAGTTATTAGATATAGAAAGCTACATCAACGGCTATTTAAAAAGTCCTGAAAAATTCAGGCAGGATTATGATGCACTTCTTGATTTTTCAAGGGAGCTGAATGTGGAATTACATCACCATAAAATATCAGAAAAAGATCGTGCTTTGTTAATTAGTAGTATTCTTATAGCATTAGATGATAAAGCATTCCGTAAGGCATACAAGGAATATGAAAAATCGGAGGAACTTGCTAACTTTTTGGTTGATACTGTTTCAAATGTATTACGCAATGCAAACTTACTTGGGAAAAGATTAGAAAATCTGAAAATTCAATTTAGTTTTATTCGCACTCATACATCGCTATCAACTAAGCAAGGTGTGTTACGAAATTTGATAGATAGCATTGACAAAAATATAAACACATTCATAAAAACACATGAATATTATGATGTATTAGGGCAGTTATACATTGAATTTTTAAAATATGCTAATAGTGATAAAGGTTTAGGTATTGTTCTTACTCCCCCCCACATTACAGAATTATTTAATGAGTTGGCGGGTGTAAATAAAGGATGTGTAGTATATGATAATTGTGCCGGCACAGGAGGATTTCTAATCAGTGCTTTGAGCAAGATGATAAAGGACGCAAAAGATGACTTGGACAAAATTAAAAAAATAAAGGAGAGACAAATAATAGGAGTAGAGTACCACGCATATATATTTGCATTGGCTTGTTCTAATATGTATATTCATCAAGATGGTAAAACTAATATTATTAATGGAGATTGTTTTGATATTGAAGTAATGGAACAGGTTAAAAAATTTAAACCAACAGTTGGCTTTTTAAATCCGCCATACAAAGTGGATAAAAAGAAGGATACTGAAGAATTAGAATTTGTGCTGAACAATTTAGAAGTATTACAGCCTGGTGGAATTTGTATAACAATAGTGCCTATGCAATGTGCTTTGGCTCAAAAAGGAAAAAAATATGAACTAAAAAAACGACTTTTACAGAAACATACATTAGAAGCGGTATTATCAATGCCTGATGAATTGTTTTTTGATTCTGATATAGGAGTGGTTACCT
>CAZWFH010000231.1:0-3202 GCA_964632105.1 uncultured Atribacterota bacterium | reverse complement strand
ATACTCAAGAACAGTTGGAAGAATGGAGAGAATTAGACGTAAAAATAGAAGATTTGGAAGAAACAAAAAATACTAAAACTATCGCCGGAACTCTCCCCTCAAAAGATTTTATTTCTTGCTTGGAAGAAATAATAAAAATAGGGAAAGAAATAGAAATAAAAAAAATTAGCGAAGACAAAAAACAATGCAAGATAATCATTCTTTCAATATCTGAATATTATTCTTTTATTAAAAAAATATTGAGTAAATATAGTATTGACTATTTTAAAGCGCCTTTAGAATTCAGTGGAACTCCAAATGATATCTTAGGCGATATCTCCGAAGAATTAAAAAATATTGAAGAAAAAAGAAAAATAATTTTTGATGCAAGTAAAAAGCTGAATAGAGAGAATTTATGGTTATACGCCGCTTTTGATTATCTATCCATCTTAAAAAGCAAAAAAGATATAGAAAAATATATCAAACAGACTAAAAAAGTAATAATTATCGAGGGATGGATTTTAGAGAAAGACCTAAATAAATTAAAAAATACATTATACAAAAAATTTAAAGAATTGGAGATAGTCTTTAGTGACCCTAAAGAAACTGATGATATACCGGTAGCTTTAAAAAATAATAAGTTTGTAGAACCTTTTGAATCAGTAACCGAACTGTATGGAATCCCCAAATATACGGAATTTGACCCCACTCCTTTATTTACTCCCTTTTATTTTATTTTCTTTGGGATGTGTTTGTCTGATGCCGGTTACGGCTTAGTTATAGCTGTTTTGTCTTACCTGGCTTTGAAAAAATTCAAATTTGAAGGAATGGCAAAGAAATTTTTTGGATTATTTTTCCTAGGGGGATTATCCACTTTTATAATGGGGGCGATTATGGGTAGTTGGATGGGTGATACACTTAATTATCTTCCAAAAAATCTTTTATTTATAAAAACTTTTTTAATTAATACAATATCCTTGCTTGACCCGATAAAAGACCCCATGCCTCTATTATTGATATCTCTATCTTTGGGAGTAATCCAAATTTACGCCGGGTTTATTATTAAATTTATTGCAAACGTTAAAGAAAATAAGATTAAAACAGGATTGATGGACCAGGGCTCATGGTTGTTATTGATTTCCGGATTACTTTTATCTATATTAGTAAATAGTGTTGGTTCTTTAGCGGGTTTAAAAATTATCACAAAATATATTACTTGGGCAGGATTGTTATCTGTAGTTGTTACACAGGGAAGGTCAAATAAGAATATTATACTAAAAGCTGCTGGTGGAGTACTAAGTTTATACGATATTATTGGTTATTTT
This sequence comes from uncultured Atribacterota bacterium, assembly GCA_964632105.1. GTDB lineage: Bacteria > Atribacterota > Phoenicimicrobiia > Phoenicimicrobiales > Phoenicimicrobiaceae > Sediminicultor. The sequence goes on along the minus strand of CAZWFH010000231.1, from coordinate 1,898 downwards.
AGTGACATACTTTCTTATTCACGTCTATTTGCCCTGGGATTATCTACTGCAGTATTGGCAGTGGTAGTAAATAACTTTGTAATGTTGTTTAAGGATATTCCATTTGTTGGTTTTATTCTAGCAGCTTTAGTTTTTATTATTGGACATTTTTTTAATATGCTGATAAGCGGTATGGGTGCATTTATCCATTCGACTCGTTTGCAGTACGTAGAATTTTTTACTAAGTTTTACGAAGGTGGGGGAACTCCTTTTAAACCTTTTAAGGTCATCACTAAATATATAAAAGTTCAAATATAACGTGGAGCGTATAGCGTTTAGCATAGAGGATATTAATTATCCAATTACCCGGTTAGCTTGTTAAGAAAATAGAATTCAGTAGTCAGGAGACAGAATTTAGGAAGCAGAATAAAAAAAACAGAAATGCCATTGAGAGAAACGAAGTAAGCCTGTCAATGGATAGATTCCCGCTTTCGCGGGAATGACAGAGAATGATAAGGGGTCGAATTTATTCGACCTCCACATTAAAAGTAATGGTTTATATGTAAATAGTTTTTGATTTTGTCTTATGATTTTTATTCTATTAACGAGATACGATTCACGAGATACGAGATACTTATTTTGCTATACGCTAAACGCTGTACGCTCTACGCTAGTTTTGTTCACTAAAGATTAGTTTAATATATTATTATTTAGAAATAGGAGGGAAATATGATTACACAAGGAATAGTAATTGCATTTTTAGGTTCGGCAACCGCCATTGGATTAGCTTGTTCAGGATCTGGTATAGGAGTAGGAATAGCCGGAGCTGCCGGAATAGGAGTATTAACCGAAGAACCGGAAAAATTCGGATTGGTTTTATTCTTGCAGGCTTTTCCGGGAACTCAGGGAATTTATGGATTGTTGGTAGGATTTTGGGTATTGATGAAAACGGGGATTCTCGGAGGATCACCCATTCCTATCACACTGGATCAGGGAATGCAAATATTTTTTGCCTGTATACCGGTAGGTGTGGTAGGCTTCTTTTCCGGATGGTATCAGGGAAAAACTGCTGCCGCAGCCATAGGTTTAGCCGCAAGGAATCCGGAAGGTATTGGAAAAGCAATAGTAATGGTTACTATGGTAGAAACCTATGCAGTATTCTCTTTGTTGGCTTCTCTGTTACTTTTCAATGGAATAAATTTATAAAAGGGCGAATATTATATGACTATTAAAGATATAAGTGAAAAAATTATATCTGATGCTAAGATTCAAGCAGATAAAATTATTGCTCAAGCGGAAGATAACGCAAATAATATTACAAATGAAGGTAGAAAAGAAGCAGATAACATAAAAAAGACGATATTATACAAGATTAACCAAGAAGCATCTTTAAAAAAGAGTAAAATATTAACTGAGGCGAATTTAGGAGTAAAGAAAACTATCCTATTAGAAAAACAAAAAATTATGGAATATGTTTTTGGCAATGCCCTGGAAAGCATTTTAAAATTAAGCAATAAAGAATATAAAAACTTTATAAAAAAATTGATATTAGATAATATTGAAAAAGGCGATGAAACTATCTTTATCGGGTCTTCAGATAAAAATAGAATATCTAAAGATTTTATCGAAGATATAAATAAAGAATTAAAAGCTAAAGGTAAGAAGGGTGAATTAAAATTATCCGATTCTTACCTTCCGATAAAAGGTGGAATAATTATTGGGTCTGGTACGATAAGAAAAAATATTTCATTAGAATTACTATTAAAAAATGTTAGAGAAGAATCAGAAACGCAGATAAGTAAAATATTATTTAATTAACGTGCTCACAATAATAATATTTATTGTCTGATTTTAATGGAGAAAAGTTATTAATGTTTAAACACTTTACCGCAGATACTAATAATCAAGAAGAATATGCT
>CAZWFH010000230.1:0-3212 GCA_964632105.1 uncultured Atribacterota bacterium | reverse complement strand
TAACCGGATTAAACTTAGGAGAAAAGGTTGGAATAGAAGCCTTAGCCTTTTTAATTTGCCATCCCCAAGGTTTGTTTAAAGGAGTCCCTCCGGGTTGCTGCTGTCATCTTTTTATTAATAAAGTAGAGAATTCCAAAGGATTGAAAGTGGCTGAAGAATTAGCTTTTGAAATTTTAAAAATCTGTCACCGGAGAATTAGTGATATAATTATAGGAGCTGCTGGTCAGAAGGAAGTGGTATCTGAGGTAATAAAAGAGGAGAAAACATTATGATTTATGGAATAATTTTAGCTGCAGGGGAAGGTAAAAGGATGAGGAAAGTAAAATTAACTCTTCCCCTGGGTGATAAGAAATTGATAGAATGGGTATTGCAAGCAGCAAAGTTAACTCCCTTAGATAAATATTTTTTAGTGGTTCGCCCTGAAGATAAAGAAATGATTAAAACCGGCGAGAAGTGGGGAGCTGAAATTGTGCTTAATTCTGATTTTCGTAAAGGGATGAGTACTTCAATTAAGAAGGCTTTGCTAAAAATAAACACTCAGGAAGTGGAAGGATTTTTTCTTATTTTAGGAGATCAACCCTTAATTAATCCCTCTATATTATTTAAGATGATTCGTGCTTTTACTCTGGACAAAAAAGAGATAGTAGTTCCTTTTTATAAAGAAAAGCGAGGGAATCCGGTTCTTTTTGATATTTGTTGGAAAGATGAGTTAATGGCCGTAACCGGTGATGTAGGAGGGAGAGTATTAATTAAAGCCCATCCTGAGAGAGTAAAAAGATTTAAAATATCAGGCGAATCCATATTCTTAGATATTGACCGGGAAGAAGATTATGAGAAAATGAAAAGTATTTTTGACTCTCTTCATAAAAGAGGAAAGATTTAAATAAGATGAACAATATATTAGTAATTATCCGAGGCGGAGGAGATTTGGCTACCGGGGTGGCGGTGAGGCTTTCCCGAGCCGGATTTTCCGTGATGATTTTAGAAGTAGATCATCCTACGGTTATCCGTCTCCCTGTTTCGTTTGCCCGAGCAGTTTATGAAGGCAAGGCTATTGTAGAAGAGATAGAAGCTGTTTTGATTCCTTCCTGGGAAAAAGCGGAAGATACTATTAAACAGGGGAAGATTCCGGTTTTAGTAGACCCGGAAGGTTACTGCATTGAAAAGCTTTCTCCTACTGTTTTGGTTGATGCTATTTTGGCAAAACGTAATTTAGGAACCAGAATAAATCAGGCTTCTCTGGTTATTAGCTTAGGCCCGGGATTTACTGCAGGGAAAGATGTTGATGTGGTGATAGAAACTATGAGAGGACATAATTTGGGGAGAGTTTACTATCATGGTCAGGCTGCACCGGATACCGGTGTGCCCGGAGAAGTAGGGCGAGAATCTATAAGAAGGCTATTACGAGCTCCGGCTGAAGGTAAAATCACACCCTTACATAGTATTGGTGATATAGTTAAGGCAGGAGAGGTAATTGCAGAAGTTGAAAAAGTTCCTTTAAGAGCAGAAATATCTGGTATCTTGCGAGGGTTAATCTATCCTCAAAATTGGGTTACCAGAGGTATGAAAGTCGGAGATATCGATCCTCGAGGGATAAGAGAATACTGCTTTACTGTTTCTGATAAAGCTCGCTCTATAGGGGGAGCAGTTTTAGAGGCCATCTGTGCTTATATGAATAAAAAATAATCAGGGAAATTGTTTATTGAGGTAAAAGCAAGTATAAATAATTAAAAAATTAGAAAATAGCTTGACAAAAGCAAAATTTTTTTATTATAATATAGTTAATTCAAAAAACAAAGTAAGTTTTAAAAAGATTAAGGTAATAGATTATGAATATTAAAAAAGGTAGCAAATCATTACTTAAGAACTTAAACCGAAGTATTGTGATAAATATAATCAGAGAGAAGGCCCCAATTTCTCGAGTAGCTATTGCCAAAGCTACAGGTTTAGAACGAGCCAGTATTACTAATATTGTAAACTATCTTATGAGAAAAAAATTAATCAAAGAAGTTGGTCAGGATAAATCCAGTGGTGGAAGAAGACCAACTTTTCTTGATATCAACTATAATCACAAAACCATTTGCGGCATAAAAATTGAAGCAGAAAGAATTTTTTTTGGATTAACCAATCTTAAAGGGAAGATCATTTCAAGAAGTGAAGAAAAATTCCCCCGAGGCAGTAAAAGTCAAGAAATATTAGAATTAATTATAAATAATATAGATAGAATAATTAAATCAACCGATTTATTAGGTATTGGCATAGGTGTTTCCGGTTTTGTAAATTTAGAAAAGGGTATATCCATTTATTCTCCTATTCTTAATTGGAAAAATGTCGATTTAGCCAAACCATTAAAAGAAAAATATAGAGTACCAATTTTCCTTAGTAATGATGTAAATACCCTGACTTTAGCAGAAAAATGGTATGGAGCGGGAAAAAATTACAAGAATTTTATATGCATTACTGTTGGCGAAGGAATAGGATCTGGTATTGTCGTAGATGGAAAATTTTATGGAGGTGCAATCGGTGGAGCTGGGGAGATTGGCCATATTTGTATAGATATGAATGGTCCTAAATGTAGATGCGGTGAAACAGGATGTTTGGAGGCTCTTGCTTCCGATTATTTTCTTATTGAAGAAGCAAAAAAAGCCATAGCTCAGGGTAGGGGAAAATTTAAAAAGCCTACTCCCAAAGAATTATTGGAAGCTGCTAAATGTGGAGATATTGTAGCAAAAGACATATTCAAGAGAATGGGTAGAAATTTAGGAATTGGAGTAAAAAACGCTGTGAATCTATTAAATCCAGAAGCCATCATTATAGGGGGAGAAAGAATAGATGCTTATAATTTCTTCTCGCCGACTTTTAAAGAAGCTGTCAAAAGGCATTCATTTCCTGAAGAGGCAAAAAAATTAGATATTATTCTTACCGAACTTGGAGAGGATGGCTGGATAATTGGTGCAGCTACATTGGTGATAAGGGACTTTTTTAAATTACCTTTATGATAAGGAAGAAGAATTGAAAGAGAGGTCAAGCTTTGTTGAAAAAGATTGGAGTTGTATCAACAGGAAAACTTCGAGAAAGAAGTATTGAAATTATTAAGGATAATCAATATTCGACCGGTGCTTATATTGCGTCACCCAATTTTTCTATGTATTCTTCTTATTGCTGGTTTAGAGATGGGACTTTTACAGCATATTCTATGGATCGATTTGGAG
>CAZWFH010000229.1:0-3217 GCA_964632105.1 uncultured Atribacterota bacterium | reverse complement strand
ATAGAGAAACGATAATAGGTTTTAAATTGCTGGGTGTTTCTATATTTCCCGTAAACAAGAAGGAAGAAGCTGTAGAAATGTTAAATAAATTAGTAAAAGAAGAATATGCGGTGATATTTGTAACCGAAGAGATAGGCTGTCAAATAATTGAAGAAATAGAAATATTACAAAAAACATCTTTTGCAAGCATAACCATAATACCCAGTAAATCAGAAAAGAAATATTTAGGACTAAAGATATTAAGAAAAAATATTGAGAAAGCTATAGGAACAGATATTTTATTTAGAAAAGAGGTAGAATAATGGAAACAGCGAAAATAACTAAAGTTGCCGGACCGGTAGTAGTAGCTAAAGGATTAAAAAATGCCAAAATGTATGATGTGGTAAAAGTCAGTGGTCAGAAATTAATTGGTGAAATAATTGAACTAAATAAAGATTTAGCAACCATACAAGTTTATGAGGAGACTTCAGGAATTGGTCCTGGAGAACCTGTTTTTTCTACTGATATGCCCCTAAGCGTGGAATTAGGCCCCGGTCTTATCTCATCTATTTATGATGGTATTCAAAGACCTTTGGATATATTAAAATCGACTAAAGGAGATTTTATTACCAGAGGAGCAGAAGCGTTTGCCATTGATAGAAAAAAGAAATGGGATTTTGAGCCAATTTCTAAAAAGGGAGATAAGGTAATATCAGGTGATATTATAGGCACTGTCCAGGAAAGTAATATTGTTGAAAATAAAATTATGGTTCCTTATGGGACTCAGGGTGAAATCAAAGAAATATATAAAGATAAATTTACGGTTACAGATACTATTGCCATAATAAAAGATCAGGAAAATTCTATTCACGAGATTAAAATGTTACAAAAATGGCCGGTAAGAGGACCAAGGCCCTATAAGAAAAAATTAGCTCCTATTGAACCGTTAATTACAGGACAAAGGGTAATTGATACATTTTTCCCTGTAACTAAAGGGGGGACAGCGTGTATACCGGGTCCTTTTGGTAGTGGAAAGACCGTAGTACAACATCAGATATCCAAATGGTGCGATGCAGAAATCATTCTCTTTATCGGATGTGGCGAAAGAGGTAATGAGATGACCGATGTTCTAATTGAATTTCCGGAATTAATCGACCCTTATTCCGGAAAACCATTAATGGAAAGAACTATCTTGATTGCAAATACTTCAAATATGCCGGTAGCAGCTCGTGAGGCTTCTGTATATACCGGTATAACTATTGCAGAATACTATCGGGATATGGGATATAATGTTGCACTTATTGCTGATTCAACTTCTCGTTGGGCCGAAGCAATGCGTGAAATATCAGGTCGGTTAGAAGAAATGCCTGGAGAAGAAGGGTTTCCTGCTTATTTAGGTACTCGAATTGCAAGTTTTTACGAAAGGTCCGGAAGAGTAAAATGTTTGGGCAGTGATAATAGAGAGGCAACATTAAGTATTGTCGGTGCGGTATCACCACCAGGAGGAGATTTATCTGAGCCAGTTACCCAAAACACTTTACGTACTGTTCAAGTTTTCTGGAGTTTACAAGATAAGTTAGCTTACAAAAGACATTTTCCCGCAATAGATTGGTTAACCAGTTATTCTCTTTACTTATCAGGATTGACAGAATATTATAAAAAAGAAATCGGTGAAGAATATATGGAAATACGTGATAAATCTATGGCATTACTTCAGGAGGAAGCAGAATTAGAGGAGATTGTAAGATTGGTAGGTATTGATGCCTTATCAACTCATGAAAAATTAGTATTAGAAACAGCAAGATCTATTAGGGAGGATTTTCTACTTCAAGATGCCTTTGATATAACTGATTCATACAGTTCTATAAAAAAGCAATTTCTTATTTTAAGACTAATTATAATGTTTCACGAAAATGCTGAAAAAGTAATTGAAAATGGTGTGATTATTGAAAAATTATATGCTTTACCAGTCAAAGCAAAAATAATTAGATCTAAATTTATAGAAGAAAAGAATCTAAAAGAATTTAGTGAAATTGAAAAAGAAATAATATCCCAAATTAGTTCGACAACCGATTAAAGGGAAGGAGATATAATATCAAGATGATTAAAGAATATTTAACCATATCAGAGGTAGCCGGGCCTTTAATAATAGTAGAAAAAACAATCGATGTAAAATATCAGGAATTAGTTGAAATAGAACTATCTTCCGGAGAAATAAGAAGAGGGCAAGTGCTTGAAATAACTGAAGACAAGGCAATTGTCCAGGTATTTGAGGGAACAACAGGTATTGATGTTTCAAATACCAAAGTTCGTTTTTTAGGAAAGGTAATAGAGTTACCTCTTTCCCTGGATGTTTTGGGAAGAATATTTGATGGCTCGGGAAGACCTATAGATGATGGTCCTCAAATTATTGCAGAAAAAAAATTAGATATAAATGGAAATCCACTTAATCCTTATGCTCGAGATTATCCTAACAATTTTATACAAACCGGTATTTCATCTATTGATGTTTTAAACACTTTAGTCAGGGGACAAAAGTTACCTATCTTTTCTGGTTCAGGGTTACCTCATGCAAAACTTGCTTCTCAGATTGCTCGACAATCGAAAGTATTAGGAAAAGAGGAGAAATTTGCTGTTGTATTTGCAGCTATGGGAATTACTTTTGAGGAAGCAAATTTTTTCATAAGTGATTTTAGAAGAACCGGAGCGATAGAAAAAAGTGTTATGTTTGTTAATTTAGCTGATAACCCGGCGGTAGAAAGAATTATAACTCCCCGAATGGCTCTAACCTGTGCAGAGTATTTAGCATTTGAAAAAGATATGCATGTACTGGTAATACTTACTGATATGACTAATTATTGTGAAGCTTTAAGGGAAGTTTCTGCAGCCCGAAAAGAAGTTCCCGGCAGACGTGGTTATCCCGGTTATTTATACACAGATTTAGCCACTCTATACGAGAGAGCCGGAAGAATAAAAGATAAAAAAGGATCAATAACTTTGATACCAATATTAACTATGCCAGAAGATGATAAAACTCATCCCATACCAGACTTGACAGGTTATATTACAGAAGGGCAGATAATTTTATCAAGAGAATTGCATCATAAAGGAATTTATCCTCCTATTAATGTATTACCTTCTTTGTCTCGTTTAAAAGATAAAGGAATTGGGTTAAATAAGACACGCGAAGACCATGCAAATGTTATGAATCAACTTTTTGCTTCTTATGCAAGAGGTA
>CAZWFH010000228.1:0-3230 GCA_964632105.1 uncultured Atribacterota bacterium | reverse complement strand
CTGAATAATTCATTTACTAATAATTCAATTTTCGGCTTTACTTCTTTTTGAGTTAAATTGGTCCTTATTAATCTAATTCCACAGTTTGAAACTACAAAATTATTGGCAATAAAATTATGATGAGGGTGTTTCACGGTGAAATCATAGACATAATCATTGAAATCTACTCTCTGTTTGCTGATAATTTCATCCCATAACATTCCAGAACAACCTAATCCTTCAGTTTTTATCTTTGTAAAATCTTTAAAAGAAAGGGAGTTAAAACTAATTCGAGGAGAAGTTTTTCTTCCTTCATAAATTGAACGTTGAATGAAACGAAGATTAGCGTAAGACGAATCAATCTGTTTATAAATAGCTTTCGCCCCTATTCCCTCTTTTGTTTTTAATTCTTTAGCCTGAATCGCAATTCCATTCCTTTTTTCAATAATTAATTGTTTAGCTTTTAAATAGTGTACTGTGGTATTGGCAATAAAACTTCGCTTTTTATTATATTCAAAACCAATTTTACTATAAAGGTTAATTAAGTCCTGATTCTGACCAGATAAGATTAATCGGAGACGGTGGGATATATCCCCTCCTTTATTTACATATTCAACTCTCTGACTTATCTTCTGAGTTTTAACGCCAAATTCAACTAACAAATCAGAAATTTCTTCTAAGAATCTTCTCCCACTTTCAATAAAACCTTCTTGTTTATTCATGGAAATCATTGGACAATAAAAAGTATAGTTATGGTTTAACATCGTTTTAGGGGTAGACAGTTCTGCTCCAAAAAATGCTGCCAAAAAAAGCCTTTTTTGCCAAAGCGAGGTCTTAATAATCCACTGAGGAAGGTAGTAATCTTGATTAGTTTTCTTCCCCAAAGGAGTTCCTAAGCCAACTAAAAGGATTGCAAAACTACTTGAAACAACCTTACAAAATGTTTCTATGTTAGAAAATTCACATTTTCCATAAAGAGTATCTATTTTATGGTCTCTTTTTCTATGGTAAACCCGGGAACAATTATATCCAATACAAGCAATATCTCTTCTTATCTCTTCAAGGTCTTCAGGTTTGCCATAAAAGCTAGTCACCCCTTTCCCTTTCTCTTTAGCAAAATGAATATTACCATCTCCAAATACATATCCCATTATTTTTAAGATATAAGGCAATTGCGGAGAATTATATCTTAAAGGCAGTAATCCTCTCTTCTTTAAATGAGATATAATTTGATTTAATCCATTCCCATTATTTCCCTTTCCCAATTTTAGAAGTAATTCTTTTACCTTCTCTTCATCAAGGATAATTTTATTGCTTGGTTCTTCATAAGGAGCACCTTCAAAAGGATAAATAGCCACTTCATCTCCTGTCTCCAAATTCCCCAAAGGAATCATTCCATCTTTGGTATAAAAAGGATGGTCTTTGGTGGCAATAATCGTTTTACCAGTTTTGGTTGTTATTTTATAGACTTCATTATCAGGAATTTTTTTAAAAAAATTAACAATTTTACTATTGGCTAAATCTTCTTTCTCAAAATTAAAACAGCTTATTTTTTCTTCTAACCATATTTTTTCAAATTCTCTAATTTTTAAGGTATAACCAAAAGGATGTAAAATTAATGCATCTGGAGAAAGGCAATTGATATCGAAGCCCACTCCTCCGGGAGAGATAACTCCATTTTCCAAAGAGGTCGCCGCTACTCCGCCGATCGCAAAGCCGTACCCCCAGTGGATATCAGGCATAGCTAATGAACGGCCTACGATTCCTGAAAGAAAAGCCACATTGACTACTTGTTCCGGAGCCTGGTCCTGGCGTATTTTTTCTAATAAATTTGAAGAGGCATAAATCAGGCCGGGGACTCTCATCCCGGAGTTATAGGTTTTGGGAATTTCCCAGCGATAATCATCTATTTTGTTTAAAGGTCCTTCCCATGATTGTTTCATTTTCTTCCCCTCCTCTACAAGGATGATTACACAGAATTAGCACAGATTACTCAGATTAAAGATGATTACACAGATTGATATTTATAAATTATAGATAACAGGATTCCGCTTTAATAGATTCCCGCTTCCGCGGGAATGACAATATAGACTGAACAATCAAATATCGAAAATTACCTGAGCTCTCCAGAGTCCGCTTTCTTCATCTTTTTTAATTTCCAAACAATGATAAGTTGTTGCTTTTATCTCTTTTTCTATTTTAACGGAAGGAGGGTTAATTTTCATCCCCTCAACTTCCGCTTTAATCTTAAAATCAGATAATTCCTTTATATAAAATTTATTAAGAATTACCAGTCTAGTTTCACTGATATATAAAAGTTCATTAAGCCAGGCGAAGAGTAAGCCTTCCAAATCGTCAGCTTCCAGCCTTATTTTATCACAAAAGTTTTCTTTAGGTGTTTTGTTTCTTCCGGCAATAATTTCAAACATTCCTTTGGCAGCATTGATAAAAACTTCTCTTTTGGTTTTACCATAGGCTGCTATTCCGATATCAGCGGTATGTTCGAGGATTTCAAATTCTTTCATAGATATTTATTACCTTTTCAAATTTTAAGTTCTACTCTATCATCTGAGATTGCTTCGCTTTGCCCGCAATAACAATTAAACAAAAAAACTCTCGTCAGCTAGTAACATCTACTACTAGGGACGAGAGTTTAATCACGTGGTGCCACCCTGATTCAATAGGAAAATACCCTATCCTTCATTAGGTATTTTTTTAACACACCAGGGGTGCGTTTCTGGATACTTTATTTCACCAGAAAATTATCCGGGGTGGAATTCGGTAAAGTCACCTGCTGATTCACACCAACCATCAGCTCTCTGGGAATGACCGTTACCTACTAACCCCTAAATATTTAACTATATATTTTTTGTTTTTTTAATTATAAATTTTAATATCCCTTCTTGTCAAGCTTTAAAAGAAAGTATCGAGTATATAGTATTGAGTATCGCGTGTTGAAATACAGTAAAATACAGTAATAAGTAATGAGTGATAAGCAAAAAGTTATCTAGTTAGTTGGTTAACGGTTGTATGACAAATAAAAGTCTACCACCTTTTTATCACTTGCTTTGTTTATTTCAAAGGAAATTTTCTTTACCAATTGTAAATAAAAAGAGGGTATCTTAGAAGACACAATCGCTCTTTCTCTTTGAATATAGGTATAAAGAATCTCTTTTTCTAAATCCCATTTAGATATGGTATGGACTGCACCCCTCCAACTAGACACATTTAGGAGAAAAATAAGACTTGTT
>CAZWFH010000227.1:0-3241 GCA_964632105.1 uncultured Atribacterota bacterium | reverse complement strand
CTTCCTTTATCCTCTGTCCTTTCACTGTTTCAGGATCAAAGACAAGACCGTCAGGAATAACTTCTATTTTACAGACCTCCTTTACCATTTTCTCAATACTTGTTATCTGATTATCAAATCGGGCCAAGAAATCAATATCGAGTGTACTTCTCCGCTCTGGAACATTCCAAACTGTAAACATTAGTGCACCTTTTAGAATAAATTGATTGGCATATTCTGAACAGCTAAACCGATAAAGAAATCTTTCCATGCCAAAATATTGCAATACTTCCGCGAAAGGACGCTGTGTTTCTTGCGCTTTATTTTGTAATTTCGCCCGTATAGAGGATGGTATATTTTTGATATCTTTTTTCATAGCATAGCTTCCAAAATAGGTTTAATAATACTGTCAACACGGCAAATTTCCGCATATTGCATAATCTCTTTAGGTTTTACGCCTTTTTCTGTAATTGCAATCTTGAGTGCTTCTCTGGCGACATTCATTCCGATTTTATTACGGAATTTGAAACAGTCGGCAATCGTCTTGGCAAGGCTATAAACTTTAATCTCATATTTCTCAATTTCATATTTTTCAATACCCGCTTTCCATGTTTCAGACGCAAAGTGATAGAATTTAACCGGAGGATAATTAATTTTGTTAGCATGTGCACCACGGGGAATTGCTATGTTGATATAGCGGGGTATCTCGCTGGTTGTTTCATGAAAAGCAAGTGCGGAAAGTAAACATATGACTCCTTTGGACACTTTGATTGATACAGCCACAAGATCCGGATTGGATAGGGTAATGCCATCAGATAGTCTATACAGGGCGCGATCAACTTTTTGAATTCGGCCAGAATCCAGGTTATCCTTGAGAAAAGCTTTGCTAAAGCCAGCTTTAATAATTTTCTTATAGCTGACCATTCCCCCTCTTTTCTTCAGAAATTCTATAAATTTTTTCTCTTTTATATCCATAAGAATTATCCCTATTTCTCTATACTTGTTAATAAGTGTATAGCATTAGGAAATTAATGTCAAGTATTATATTTTTCAATTCCAGGAGAAAATATAGGGTAGAAGATGTACTTTTCTTTGAAGGAACAGTTTTGGATAGAGGATTTAAGGGGAAGGGAATAAAAGAATTCCAATCTGAAACAGAGATTGAAGATGAGTCAGAGTTTTCTTTCCTTATTGGCTGTGCAAGAGAATAAGGCGGCAGGGCAGGCAAGATTTAATGTATAAATATAAAAGTTACAAGATTACCAAGCAAGAGATTTCGGATAGGAGCGGGGAAATAATGATGATGGTCAGGCCCTCGATGTTGAAAGACCTAAGGTCAATTGAAAACATTGAAGGGGCTACCTTTATTTATTCCTTGTGGGAAGGGTATTTACCGGATGATGCCATGCAGAAGATGATAAGATTTATCAAGAAAAAGAAGATGAAGTTTTACCAGGTTCATACCAGCGGACATGCCGAGATTGATACCTTGAAAAAAGTGGTAAAAAAATTAAAGCCGGGGAGAATAATCCCCATTCATACTTTTCATCCCGATAAATATAGCGGTTTATTTAACCGGAAGATAGAGCAGGTTTCAGATGGGGAGGTTTTTGTGGTGTAAAAAAAGGGGGAAATTTATTTTATTGATATTATTTCCCAAATATGAAAAATTATACTATGAATGCAAATCGTGTCCCATGAGGACACAATCTGCAATATAGATATAATATTTTACTTGATAATGTTATATTATTAATGTAAAATGTGGCTTAGGAGGACACGAAATGCGTTATAAAAGTAATAAACTGAAAACCCTTGGACCTCAAGCTGCTCATTTGGTTGTCACACTTTATGAGCAAAATAAGCCTATATTTCGCCTGAAGGAAGTACAGAAAATTCTTCGTTTAAATGAAGTATCCTCGCGTAATTTTGTACGGAAGCTTGTGAATAGAGGAGTTGTTACACGTTTAAAGCCAGGACTTTTTATTTTAGTCCCATTCGAGCTGGGGAAAGAAGCCGAGTATATAGGGAACCCATTCGTTGTGGCTCGTGAGATTATGGGTGGGAAAAACTATTTTCTTTCCTATGCTACAGCTATGGAAATTCATGGAGGGGTTACTCAGCCTCAATTAGTTGTTTATGTAACGACTTTGAAACCACGCAGGTCTATTACTGCATTGGGTATTGAATTTAGATTTATCCATAACCAGAAGAGATATTTCTTTGGTATAAGTGACCACTGGGTAACAAAACAAGAGAAAGTAAAAGTTAGTGATCTTGAACGAACAATTATCGATGGTCTTAAGCAACCAGAATATTTCGGTGGCCTGACAGAAGTAGCCAAAGGACTTTGGATGCGTCACCAGGATGTAAATATAAACCGGCTTATCAGTTATGCAATAAAGATTGGTATTGGGGCTGTTATCCGTAGACTTGGATTTTTACTTGAACTTTATAAAATCGGTACTTCTGAAGACTGGGAAATCCTTTCTTCACATTTAACAGAGACTTATGTGCGGTTAGATTCTTTTTTGCCATCAGAAGGAAAATTCCTGCGAAAGTGGAGACTTCAGCTTAATGTATCTCCTGAAGAACTTCTATCTGTAGTGAGGACATAGCTAATGATACCCCAGCGAAATCTTTCATTACTCTCTAATCGACTCGCGAGAAAAGGAGATCGGCGAGTTCCAGAAACAGTCCTTGAACGTGACTATTGTCTCTCCTGGTTTTTAATAGGATTATCTCATAGTCCCCTTAAGGATATTCTCCTATTCAAAGGAGGCGAAACAGGGGGATGAAACAGGGGGACGGTTCTTTGTTTGACAATTCCCTATTACCGTTAGCAAGATAAGCTTTTACTGGGATGATTTTTATCCCCGGGGAAACAAAAAGAACAAGTAATAGTAAAATATAGAAGAATATAAGCGGTATACAACAGAAAAAATATTTGTAGATGATGATTATTGAGAATTTATTAATATTCTTGATAAATCCGTGTGCACTCACAAATACAAACCGGGATTTTTAAATATCTAAAAGAACTCGATGACAGTTCATTAAGGCAATTATCCAGATTGACCGGATTTTCGCAAAATAAAATTTTAAGGACATGAAACAAAGAACCGTCCCCCTGTTTTTCTTACTTACAATTATATAATTATGCTATAATTTTATGACTCCTATAATTTTTTTTAGTTTATTAATCCGCATACAGTTATTTTATCTTTAGTTTTTGTGTAAAATAATGTATAAAAAGGTTTAC
>CAZWFH010000226.1:0-3252 GCA_964632105.1 uncultured Atribacterota bacterium | reverse complement strand
CAACAATTGAAAATTGAGTGCTTTTATCCATTCTGTTTGCTTCTTTGATAGATATATAATTTGTATAATCAAAATTTTTTACTTCTGCTGCTATTTTAGTAGGATATTTTTCGGTATCAAAATAACTTATTCTATCGACACCACATTTTCCCTGAATTAAGGATTGCCAAAATTCTTCTTTTCCAATTCCTATAGGGGTAACCAAACCTGCTCCGGTAATTACTACTCTATTTTTCATTATTTTACTCAACACCTTCACTAAATAATTATTATTAGTAGATTTACATTTTAATTAAGGGTCGGATAAATCTCCGACCCTTAATTAATTAGACATTAATCTTAATTTCTTAACGTTATTCTTAATACCTATCTTTTAAAAAAAATAAATATAAAAAATATTTATACGTATTTATATTTATATTCTTATTTACTTAAGTATTTAACCGCATCCCCGATAGTTTTCATCTTTTCAGCATCTTCATCTGGAATTTCTATATCAAATTCTTCCTCGAAAGCCATTATCAGTTCAACTATATCTAAAGAATCTGCACCCAGATCATCAACAAAAGAAGAATTTTCCGTAATTTTACTTTCATCAACTCCTAATTGATCTACGATTATCTTTTTTATTCTGTCCATTGACTCCATTCTATACTTTCACCTCCTTTCACATTACCATACCGCCATCGACATTTATAACTTGTCCTGTAATATAATTTGCTGCATCAGAAACTAAAAAATACACCACTTTAGCGATATCTTCCACAGTACCCAATCTTTTCAAAGGGATGTGCTGTTGCAGATCTTCTCTAACTTTTTCCGGTAATTTTTTAGTCATATCTGTTTCTATAAATCCGGGCGCAATAGCATTTACATTTATATTTCTCAAAGCAAGTTCTTTTGCCATTGATTTAGTTAATCCTATTATCCCTGCTTTTGATGCGGCATAATTAACCTGCCCTATATTTCCCACTAATCCGATAACTGAGGATATATTTACAATTTTATCATTGCTTTTTTGCCTCATCATATATTTTGCCACAGCTTTGGAACAATTAAAAGTACCTTTTAGGTTTATTTTTATCACTGCATCCCAATCTTCTTCTTTCATCCTGATTAAAAGAGAATCACGGGCTATTCCAGCATTATTTACCAATATATCTATTTTCCCAAATTTATTTATAATCTCTTTCACCATTCTATCAACTTCATCAAATACAGTTATATCAGCTTTTATCCCAATCGCCATATTACCACTTTTTTTAATTTTTTCCAAAGTTTTATCAATCTCACTTTTTGGTAAAATATCGTTAATAACTATGTTTGCCCCATGGTGTGCTAATTCTAAGGCAATAGCCTTACCTATTCCCCGAGCTGATCCGGTAATTAAAGCAACCTTTCCAGATAGTCCCATTTTATAAGACCTCCCCCATTTTTTCAATTACATATTGAAGAGAATTCGAATCAAATACATTAAAGACTTCAGACTCGGGAATAATTTGCTTAATTAATCCTTTCAACACTTTCCCGGGGCCTACCTCTATAAAATAATTAATACCTTCGGAATTCATTTTTGTTATAGAATCAACCCACTTTACAGGATGAGTCATTTGTTTGATTAGGGCTGATCTAACCTCTTCTTTATTGTTAATATAATCAGCACTAACATTGCAACTTATAGGTATTTTAGGATTATCTATTTTTACTTTTTCTAAATATCTTGCTAAATTCTCTTTAGCCGTCTCCATAAATGATGAGTGAAAAGGAGCACTTACTTTTAAAGGCATTGCCATTCTTGCACCTTTCTCTTTGGCCATTACTGATAACTTTTCCAATGCTTTAATTTCACCGGAAACTACAATTTGAGTTGGAGAATTATGATTAGCAATTTCTGCTATCCCAATATCATTAATTTTTTCACACATTTCACTTATTTCATCTTTTTCTAAGCCGATAATTGCTAACATTGAACCAGTTCCTGCCGGAGTTGCGCTCTGCATGTATTCTCCTCTTTTCCTTACTAACTTCACTGCATCTTCAAACTTAATAGCAGAACTAGCTACCATTGCTGAGTATTCTCCCAAGCTATGTCCAGCAACTATAGAAGGTTCAATTTTATTTTTTCTTAACAATTTATACAAAATTGTACTGACAGTTAAAATTGCCGGTTGAGCATTAACCGTATTTTTTAATTCTTCCTCCGGTCCTTCGAAACAGATTTTGCCAATATCTACTCCTTCTTCTTTTAGAGCTTCATTAGCTCTATTAAATAAAATTTTTGCTTCCGGATAATTTTCTATTAGATCTTTTCCCATTCCTACTTTTTGAGACCCCTGGCCTGGGAAAACAAAGGTTATTTTGTTCATTATCTATTTTGTAACTCCTTTTCTTTATATATTATCAAAATTATTTAACCCATTTTAAAACTATGGATCCGTAAGTAAGACCGGCACCGAAGGAAGTTAGTACTACAATATCGCCATTTTTAATTTTACCTTCTTTTACTGCTTCATCAAGAGCGATCATGACAGAAGCAGCTGAAGTATTCCCATACTTTTCCAAATTTATAAACACTTTATCTTCTTTTATTTTTAAAACTCTGGTCAGGGCAGAAATAATTCGAATGTTAGCTTGATGTGGGATAAAACAATCTATGTCCTCTACCGATAGATTACATTTATCCAAAGTTTTTATAGTCACCCTTTTCATATGTTTAACCGCAAGCTTGAATACTTCATTACCTTTCATCTTAACATAATGCATTTTCTTTTCTACAGTTTCATGAGAAGCAGGGTTCCTGGAAAGACCAGCTGGTAACATAATCAAGTCATCGTTTGTCCCATCTCCTCTCAAACAACCAGAAAGGATTCCTTTCTCCTGGCCGGCTTTTAAAATTGCCGCCCCAGCTCCGTCACCAAAGAGGACACAGGTATTTCTATCAGTCCAGTCAACAAATTTTGTGAGAGTTTCTGCCCCAATGATTAAGGCATTATCATAAAAACCTGTAGAAATATACTGCCAGGCAGTAACCAGGGCATAAACCGAACCGGTGCATCCTGCTTGCAGATCAAAAGTTGCGGCATTTACAGCTTTAATATTTTTTTGAACCAGGCAAGCGGTGGCTGGAAAAGCCATATCCGGAGAATTAGTAGCGACAATTATTAAATCAATCTCCTCGGGTTTAATATTTGCATCTTTTATTGCTTTTAAAGCTGCCCTTGAAGCTACATCTGAAGTAGCTTCATTCTCTTC
>CAZWFH010000225.1:0-3254 GCA_964632105.1 uncultured Atribacterota bacterium | reverse complement strand
AAATACAGTGTCAAAAGGAGAGTTTGCGGGTTGACTTTTAACACAGTATCTATTTATTAAATGTTACTACCTTAATTTTTTAATATTTATTTATGTCAAATATAGTTCTTTTTTATCTAAATTTTTAAAGATTTCTGAATCTAATAAAGGAGTACAAGAATTCTTTATATTTAAAAATTCGTTTTTAAACTCACTATTTCCCATCAATCTAATCCACTCATTATAATAGGCTTGCTTTAATACAAACTGCACAAAAGAACATGGAGAAATAATTCTTGATATTGGGATTCTAATTGTATTATTATTTCCAAAATGTAAATGGGAGGCAGCGTGTAATATTGGCTTATACAATAGAGGGTTATAGTCATATCTTATAAATATGCAAATTTTTTTTAATTCAGCTTCATTTACTTCTTGTTCATAATCATCTCTAAATTTATCTCTTACTTCATCATAATTATATCCAACATCCTTCAAATATGCTTCATAGGTAGGGAAATCGTATGGAAATTGACAATATACATATCTTAAGTTAATATTTTCTTCTAACTTAATAAATTCAAACTGCAAGATTGATTCATCGTATAATAAAATATCATAATCAAAACTGCTAATCGCTAATTTATAAATATCTACAATATTTTCATTTCTAATTTTTGATAAAGGTTTATTTCTCTGATAATACAATCTGAGTAAACCATTTTTTTTTAGTAAATTTGCTGAATCATTTAATGAGTTTTTAAACTTACCAATATTCATTATGTATTTTTTCTTTTTTTATTTAATTTTTTAATTATTTCTTCTTTGCTTACTCCCATTCCCTTAGCTGTTTTTTCAATCATTCTTTCCAGTCTATTAAATTCCTCTTGATTTCTTGCTAAGTCTCGTTGAAATAACTTAATTGCTTCTCTATCGGGCATTTCAAATATTATTTTTGGGTAGTTTTCCATTGTTTTATCTATTTCTTTCTTACACTCTTTGGCATAAGTTCCTATGCCTGTAATAGTAACCCAACCTTTTGCTCTTGTCATAGCAGTAAAGATTTTATTTCTTCCTCGTATAGAATTTCTATTATCTCCTCTAAATATAGCGTCTACGCCTAAAATATAAACACTACCTGCTTCATTACCTTTTGCTCTATAAACTGTTGCTAGAGTAATGTGATCTTCTAAAAAAAATGTTTTAGTATATGATGGTGCATCTAATAGATTATAAGTTTTGATACCTTTTTCTTCTAAAATATTTTTTAATTTTTCAAAATAACTTCTCGCAGCAAAATCATCTAAAGAAATCACTAAAATATCTTCAGGGAGTAAATCGCTCTTTAAATCTTTAAATATCTTCTCTGCAATATAATGACATTCATCATTATAATTATTGAACACTTCAAAAGAGATGAGATCTTTTTCGTTTTCAAATAATTCATTTTGCATTAAAGGACTATTTTGCTTTGGCCTTTCAATTATCATTTTATCACCTTTTTTTGAGTTGCCTTCTTTAACTTCAAAGCCTAGATCAGACCAATGTTCGTTATTCTCTAACATTTGAAGTATATGGTCATTATAAATTCCCAAACCCAATGAAAAAGCACAAATTAATATCTTTCGAGGATTTCTATAACACTTTTGCAAAACTATATCGCATGGCGAGTCAGGGGGTTCCTTAGAAAAATCAACATAATATTGACCTTTATCATTTTTCCCAAAAGTATCTTTTGTATCTTGAATATCAGTATTTAGAATATTTTGACATTCATCATAACCCCATATTACTCTATTATTTTTAGTAATCTCTCTACACAATCTGTAAAAATATTTTGGGAAATCTTGCCCTTCGTCTATTATTGTATAATCATATATTTGAGTAATTTTTTCTGATTCTAATACTTTACAAACTTCATTAAAAGGATCCTTACCGATTTTTCTTGCCTCACTAAAAGAAATGGGTTCAATATTATTTCTCATACAAATATTATAATAAACTCCTGGTAAATTTTTCCCTCCCCAAGCATGAAGAATATTTATTTTTTCCCAATTGGGATCAATTTCTGAATATTGACGATAAAACCTAGTAATCAATAATTTAATAAAATCGTATAAGCTTTTAGTGTAGAAAGTATATAGAATATTTACGCTTGGTTCTCGTAAGTGAGTTAACGCAGCTTTCATGGCCAATACAATAGTTTTCCCAGATCCAGCCAGGCCTCTAATCCTTTGGGGTCCGTCCATCATCTGTAAAGCAGCTCTCTTTTGCTCAAAATCAAAATTAGCAATTTCGGACTCAATTTTATCTAATATTTCCCCCTTACTTTCTCTATCTCTACTCTTTATATTTCTATACTTAGGTTTAATTATATTTTTTGTTCCTTCTAATATAGCTAAAGTTTCTTTTATATTTCTATTGTTTAACTCTGAAGTTAAACATATTTCCTCAAATTCTTTAACTAATTCTAATTGATTTTTAATAATCTTTATATCTGCTTCATTTTGCTGAGCTGTTTCTCTTAAATTTGGTAAAAACAGAAAAGTATTAATGTTTATTCCTATATCCATTCTTCTAATTCTTAGTATTTTACTTCTTATAAGCTTAGAAAATATCTGGCTATGAATTTGGTCTAGCTTTTCATTTAATCCAGCTAACTCCTCTTCATTAATATTTCTATTATCTGCACACTGAAATATTACTATACCATGTCTTCTACTAACTAAAAGAACATTTGCACTAATTATGTCACCTTCTTCTTGTAAATAAAGAGGAAAATCATGATGCAAAATTGAACTATTTATATTCATTTTTTCTTCATTTTCTTTGATAATATCTATTAGCTTTTTTGAGCTAGGTTGTTTATTTAATAAATTTTGATTAACATTTATCTCCATTATTGTTCTCCTTAGTTATTAACTTACAATTAGTAAATATCAAAATGTATTTTTATTGATACAATTTTTTTAATTATAGTTACTAAATCATTGAAAAATAATATTCTATCAAATTATGATATATCGATTCTAAAGACCAAAATCCTTTTATAATATTCTTTCATTTTTTTTGTCAAACAAAGAAAAAAATAAGTAAATATCTATATCGCACTTTTACTCGATCTTTTTGCCTGAAAGTTTGGATACTTTTGGTATCTTGCCTCTTCGGCTGCATATTTCGGAAGGATCCGGACACTGTTTCCGGTAACATCCGGACAGCGTTTCGGAATTATCCGGACAGTATAACGGCATATCCGGACACCTTGTCGAATCATT
>CAZWFH010000224.1:0-3269 GCA_964632105.1 uncultured Atribacterota bacterium | reverse complement strand
ATATATGCCGAAGTGGCGAAATTGGTAGACGCACTGGACTCAAAATCCAGCGAGCTTCACAGCTCGTGTCGGTTCGACTCCGACCTTCGGCACCATTATTTCGTATCTCGTATCTCGTGAATCGTATCTCGTTAGAAATACAAGATATATCAATTAAGTTTTTTAATTAAATTTATAATCATACGAGATTCGTGATTAATTTTTTCTAATATAATTTTTTTATTCTCTTCGTTTATATATTTTAACTCTGTGGCTATTTCCACTTGAGTTTCTAATTCTGCACAAGAACCTAAAGCAATATACAAAAATTGTTTATACTCTTTATTGTGAAATCTATTAAAACCTTCAGCTATATTTGTGGGAATAGATAAACTTGCTCTTTGCATTTGATTTGTTAAACTGTAAAGTTCTAATTTAGGGAATTTCCTTACTGTTTTATATATATCTTTAACTATCTCTATACCTTTCTTCCATATATCTAAATCTCTGAAATTTTTAATTTTCTTATTCATTTTTTTTCCTTTACGAGATACGATTCACGAGATACGAGATACGAATTAGTCGATATCATCTAATAAATCATCATCATAAATCAGGGCTTGACTGATCAAATCGACCGCTTCTTGGGTTTCGCATTTAGGAACTAATATTTCTACATTTCCGTTTAATTCATCTTTCCTCACTTGTAACTGGTTTAAAATGGTTTCAATTCCATTTTCTTTTAGTATTTTTTCTAAATTTTTGGCAAATAAAATATCTTTGGCAATATAAATAACTTTCCACATTTTAAATGAACCCTCTAATATTTATATTCATTATTCTTTAACATTTTTCTGTCCATATTTTATTATCTCCTAAAATACCACGAATCCCTTCTATAAATCTATCATCAATGTTAACTGAATATTTTTTATCTATGGCATGTAATGTAATTTTATCCTTATCCTTGAAATGAAGTACTACTTGACTTTTCCCTGGATAATCGTAAAATAATTCTTTTAATTTTCTTAAAAGATCAGGTTTATTTTTCCTAGTGTCAATCTCGAGATGAAGTTCTTCAGCAAGATTATGATTTTTCTCTTTTGTTTTAGAAGTAGGTTTTTTATTTTTTATGTATTTTCCTAAAAGAGATATTTTCTCAGCAATAATTTTTGTCTTTCCTTCTGTCACGTCAAGCCGCCCTTCTGTTATGACAATCTCATCTTTTTTTATAATTTCTTTACATTTTTCGAAAACTTTAGGAAATGCTATTATTTCTACTGTACCCTCTAAATCTTCTAAAGTAATAAATGCCATGAGATTTCCATTTTTGGTACTCTTTCTTTTAAAATTATTAATCACTCCGGCCAAAATTACTCTACTTCTATCCGGATGGTTAGCTAGTTCGATTGAGGTAGAAGTTATAATTTTCTTTAATTTTTCCTTATAATCATTTAATGGGTGATAGGAAATATATAATCCTAACATTTCCTTTTCCATAGCTAAAAGTTCATTTTTAGAAAATTCTGATATATCCGGTAATCTATCCTGGTAATTACCGCTATTTTTATCTGTGATATTTTTTTCAAAAAGATCAAAAATCGAAGTCTGTCCATTTCTCTTAGATTTTTGATATTCCTGCCCGTTTTTTAATGATATATCTAAAACCGCCAGCAATTGAGACCTTTTTGCGCCAATAGAATCGAAGGCACCACACTTTATTAAACTTTCGATTACCCTCTTATTTACTACTCTTAAATCAACTCTCTGGCAAAAATCGAGGAAGGAAGTAAATTTAGAATTTCTTTTGCGTTCTTCAATAATGCTTTTTATAGCTTTCTCTCCAACATTTTTCACAGCAGCTAACCCAAAACGAATAGCTTTTCCATCTACTACGGTAAAATTTACTAAACTCTGACTTATGTCGGGAGGCAGTATTTCAATATTCATATTCCGACATTCTTTTATATATAAAGCTACCTTATCGTTGTTTCCCATAATAGTGGTAAGTAAAGAAGCCATATACTCTACGGTATAATGAGTTTTTAAATAGGCAGTTTGGTAGGAGATAAAGGCATAGGATACGCTATGGGATTTATTAAAACCATATCCGGCAAAATAAGCAATCAAATCAAATATTTCAGCAGCTGTATTTTTTTTAATATTATTTTTTTGAGCACCTTTTATAAAAAGATCTCGTTGTTTTTCCATAACTCCTTTCTGTTTTTTCCCCATAGCTTTTCGCAGAATATCTGCCTGTCCCAAAGTAAATCCTGCTAATTCACTGGCAATTTTCATAACCTGTTCCTGATAAACGATTACTCCATAAGTTTCCTTTAATATGGATTCTAATCGAGGATGTGCATACTTTATTTCTATAATTCCCTTCTTCCTATTAATGAAATCCTCGATCATACCGCTCCCCAAAGGTCCTGGTCTATACAATGCCAGTAAAGCAGTAATGTCTTCTATATTTTCAGGCTTTAATCTTTTAACTAAATCTCTCATCCCCTCGCTCTCTAATTGGAAAATACCAGCACAGTTTCCTTTAGACAACATCTTGTATACTTTTTTATCATCCAAAGGAATCTTGTTTATATCAACCTTTTCTCCCCGGGTATGTTTTATTATTTTTAAAGCATTGCTTATTACGGTTAGAGTGCGGAGTCCCAAAAAATCCATTTTCAACAATCCCAGTTCTTCCAATTCAGCCATAGCGTACTGGGTACATATTTCTCCTTCAGCGGTCTTTTGTAGAGGAACGTAATCAGTCAGTGGTTTTCGAGAAAGAACTATGCCTGCAGCATGAGTAGAAGCATGTCGAGCTAAACCTT
Organism: uncultured Atribacterota bacterium; assembly: GCA_964632105.1. Lineage (GTDB taxonomy): Bacteria > Atribacterota > Phoenicimicrobiia > Phoenicimicrobiales > Phoenicimicrobiaceae > Sediminicultor. Next base: position 456 of record CAZWFH010000224.1, on the reverse strand, counting down.
CTAAAGAAGAAGCGGTCTCAATCAACTTTTTTATATCCTCATCGCTTTTCATTAATTCTTTAATTCGGCTTTCCATCTTTAAAGCCTTTTCGATAGTAATATTGGGTTCCCAGGGAATCATTTTAGCGATAATATCCACCCGAGCATAGGGAATTCCCAAAGCTCTGCCCACATCTCTAACAGCAGCCCTGGCTGCCATAGTACCAAAAGTAATTATCTGAGCTACTTTATCATTACCGTATTTTTTAGAAACATACTCAATTACTTCTTCTCTTCGTTCATAACAAAAATCAATATCAAAATCTGGCATACTAATTCTTTCAGGATTTAAAAATCTCTCAAACAGCAAACCATATGCCATAGGGTCAATATTGGTAATATTCAGACAATAGGCAACTAAGCTTCCTGCGGCAGAACCTCGACCAGGTCCCACCATAATTCCTTTTTCTTTAGCGT
>CAZWFH010000223.1:0-3272 GCA_964632105.1 uncultured Atribacterota bacterium | reverse complement strand
ATGCCCAAGCGAGTATGCGTAAATTCACCGCAGGTGAGAATCGAGATGTAATATAGTGGGTGTGAGGTAGAGACTTATTAACGAAAATATTAAACCATATGGGTATTACCGGAGAAATATGGTTACATAATTATTAGTTTGTGATTCGACATAGACAGGCGAGACGCCTGTCCTACGGAGTTTTTTATCTCGAAATTATCTGTGTATTTTTTCCCGACTGGAAGACTGGCCAACTAGCAGACCGGCAGGCTATTCCTTGCCGCATCTTTTTCTTTTCCTCACTATATACTCGATACCCGATACTATATACTGTTTTTTGCAACTTGTATTTCTCATCTTTAACCGGCTAACCGGCAGACTAAATTAATCAGCTAATTAATAACAATTGGTGAACTAATTTATTGGCAAATTAGCTAAAGAACTGATAAAATAATAATGAGTAAATAATATATCTATTTTCACAAAGCGAAACAATAAGAGACAAACATTATGTTTCAAGAAAATTTATCGAAAAGAATTGAAATAAATCCCCGGATAATGGTTGGTAAACTCGTTATTAAAGGAACGAGGATTCCGGTGGAAATAATATTACGGAAACTTGCTCAAAATGTTTCAATGGATAAAATTCTCCAGGATTATCCAAACCTTACATCTAAAGGTATTCAAACTGCCTTAGAGTATGCTGCAGAATCAGTTCATAGAGAAAAAGTTCATTTTGTCCCTGTCACACTCCGGGAGGAATTATGATGCAGGATGGAAATTTAATAAAAATAAAAAAAGTGATAAAAAATATCTTCCCTGAATGCCGGATAATATTATTTGGTTCAAAAGCATGTGGAGATGCTGATGAACTGAGTGATTATGATATCCTGATTATAGTTAAACAAGATTTGTCCATAAAAGAAAAGCGATATTATACAGGTTTTATTCAAAAAAAATTGGCAAGCATCCCTTTGGATGTAATTGTCAAAACAGAAATGGATATCCCGAAACATTTAAAGAGAATTGAAAGCGTAGTAAAGGAAGCAATAGAAATGGGGGTAGTTATATGATAGATAAAGAAACAACAGAATGGCTTATTAAGGCAAGTAGTGATTTGAAAATAGTTGGACATGAATTAAATCTACCAGAAGAAGAAATTGTAAAAGATGCAGTATGTTTTCATTGTCAACAGGCAGTAAAGAAATACCTAAAAGCCTTTTTGATATACCATAAAGTAAAACCGAAAAGGACCCATGATATTGGTCATTTATTAGACCAATGTGCGAATATTGATGAAGATTTTACCAGCATTGAAGTAAAAGAGCTATCCATTTTTGGAGTGGATATCCGCTATCCTGATGATTTTTATATTCCAACTATAGAAGAGGTAAAATTCTATTATAACTTAGCCAAGCAAATTAAAATTCTAGTAAATTCTAAATTAGAAACGAAAGAATACTAAAGTTAAAATTTAATAAGGATATTTATTCCTCAAAATTACATGAATCTAGAAGAGAATCGTGCCTCCTCTCGTCATGTCTAAAGAGCATATTGGAGTTCCAGAAAGTTATTCTGATTGTTTTAAAATATTGAGGGATAGAGGAATAATTTTAAAAGAACTTTCCGTAGGAATTCAGTATTTTTTCTTTATCACTTATCACTCATTACTCATCACTGCATTTACATCCCACATCTTGAATTTCATCTTTATCTTCTCTTAACCAGTAGGATAGGCGTCTCGCCTGTCTACTTCTGAACCGAAAGGGGACTGGCAACTTTTTAAATCAAAAAAGTAACCTGTCTCCTTTTATTGCACTTGATATATTATAAGTAATGTGTTAAAATAACCTTACTAATATTGTAGTGATATGCTAAAATAGTGAGGTAATACATATGAAGAATATGAAGAATATGAAAAGATTAAAACCACGAAGAATTGTAAATAAGGTTATGAGCAGGCTTTTAAAGGGTAATGATTTAATTGTATTTCTAGGAGCCAGGCAGGTAGGCAAGACTAGTATAATGCATTTATTGATAGACAATCTCCTACAAGTAGAAAAAGTTGAAAGAAATAGGGTGTTTTACTTTGATCTGGAAGATATGAATTTATTAGAAGTAGTAAATAGGGGAGTAGAAGAGTTTATTGCTTTCCTTATGGCAAACGGAGCAGATTTAAAAGAGAGATGCTTTGTCTTTCTTGATGAAATTCAATATATGGAAAACCCGAGCAATTTTTTAAAAATTCTTGTAGATCATCATAAGGAAATTAACATAGTGGTAAGTGGTTCATCATCCTTTTCTATAAAAAGCAAATTTAAGGATTCATTGGCAGGGAGAAAAAGGATATTTGAGATTTATCCTCTTGATTTTGGTGAGTTCATTGAATTTAAAGACAGAAAAGACCTGGCGGATTTTTGGAATACAGGTAATTGGGAGAAGGCTCGTTTCTTTGAAGGAGATTATATAAGATATTTTGAAGAATATGTGATCTTTGGAAGCCTCCCCAGGGTTTCCCTCCTCCCCACTCGAGAAGAAAAAATTGAATATTTAAAAGATGTAGTTAATTCGTATATTAAAAAAGACGTTAAGGATCTTTTCCGCATAGATAATCCTTATGCTTTTAATAGAGTTATTAAATTACTTGCCTTGCATGCGGGTAACTCCATAAACTTTACCAATCTCACCACTATTTGTGGAATATCGCGGCGTACCTTTGAGCGTTATCTATTTATTCTTGAAAATACTTTTATTATAAGACTAATCAATCCCTTTTACTCAAATAAGATAAAAGAAGTTGCCAAGATGCCTAAATTATATTTTATGGATACCGGGATTAGAAATATAATTGTAGGTGATCTAAATTCTTTAGAAGGAAGAAGGGATTCCGGTAGTTTGGTGGAAAATTCTGTATTTTTAATACTTTTAACTGGTAAGGGTCTACTTGATGAAATCTATTATTGGAGGACAAAAGCCGGTGCTGAAATGGATTTTGTTTTAAAAGGTGAGGGTGAGAGTTTGCGGGGCTACGAAGTGAAATATCGTCCTTTTAAAGAGGCGAAAATTACCAGGAGCACTAGATCTTTTATAAATAAGTATTCTCCCGATTTAACTTGTATATGCACAAAGAATTTTTATGAGGATGAAATAAATATGGATTTAATGGGTTTTAGCGGTTTAAAGAATAAATCTAAAATTATATTTTTACCAGCATATTTTCTTTCTAAAGGAAATATTTTCTGTCATTCAGACTGTGTTGTAACTAATTCTACTTAGCAATAATTTTTTGTAAC
>CAZWFH010000222.1:0-3275 GCA_964632105.1 uncultured Atribacterota bacterium | reverse complement strand
ATAAAAATATAATTCGAAAAGTTGACAATACACCATAAATAGTGTATATTTTAAACTAAGGAATAATATATGTATGAAGTAGAATTTTACAAGGATAGAAAAGAAAGATGTTTTACAACTGAGTTTTTAAATGAACTTCAAACAAAGATTAGAGCAAAAGTCGTAAAATGGATAGAAAAGCTTGAAAAGGAGGGGCCGAATTTATAAAGAAGCAAAGGAGGTTGATGTAATTATGAAAGATACAGTAAAGTTTAAAGATTATTTAAAAGAAGAATTAAAAGATCCAGAATTTTACGAAGCTTTTGATGAAGAAGAGGTTTATGCCTCTTTGGCCATTCAGATAGCTAAGATTAGACAAAAGGAAAAGTTAACTCAAAAAGAATTAGCAAAAAGATTACATACTACTCAGCAAACAATATCCCGATTAGAGAATATTCGTAACAAAAGTTATTCTCTACAAACATTGATTAAACTTGCTCGTATATTAGATAAACGAGTTAGTGTAGAATTTAGAGATGTAGTGAAAAAATAAAGAACAACAACCGAAGTAGTAATTTCTTTCTTTTTACTTCTTTTTCGAATCTAAAGTGAATACTGTGAATAATGGGGGAAAAATAAAGAATATAAGATTGAGGAATCTAACTTTTAAATTAACCTTAATTCTTTATCTTCAATGTTTAACATTAAACCTCTGCCGGAGATTGTTTTAAAAATATTTTCCATCTTTTTTGTGTTATCTTCTTTTTTATCCATTATTTTTAGAATATCTTTTCTGATTTTGCAGATATGATAATTTATCCGGGTATAAACTGCATCATCTTCATCCTTCCATATTTCCTTTAAAATTTCTTCATAACTTACTACCTGTCCTCTATGTTGAGCCAATAAGTATAATAAAGATTTTAGAAGGTGTCTGGGTATCATATTAAGATAGCTTTCCTATAAAATCTATTAAGTAAGCTAAAGAGAAAGATGAGAAAGGTTCTATTTTTTATTATTTTATGATATTATATAAATGTAAATGTCCTTAGAATGCTCTACTATTAGAGACAATAGTATAAATGGATATAGTTTTATCAAGAAAAAATATAAATGAAAGATTTATAGTATTGCTTTTATAATTTAGAAATTGGAATATTAAGAAGATAAAAAAGGAGGGCAAAATGCGGACAGAGGTTTTTACCAAAGAACAATATAAAGAATTTACTAAGGAACTGATTAGGAGTTTTGAGAAACGGAAAATAGTCCCTTTAAATACTCTAAAGAATGATCATTATATTTTAAAAAACCCCTTATATATAACCCTTGAAATAGAGGATGGTGTAGTTATAGCCTCCCTTGATGATATAGAAGCCTTTGCTTATGCAGATACAGAATATGAAGCAACTAACCAATTGAGTGAAGAGATTGTTAATCTCTATAAGGATTTGAAAGATGATAGAGAAAACCTGGGACCTCTCCCTCAAAAATGGTTAGCATTTCTGGAAGAAGTTATTAGAGAGAGATGAAGAAAAGAGAGATAGAGAAAATTTTTAAAAAATTAGATTTAAAGGTTTGAACTACAGAACATAATTATGAGTGGCTGGTGGTGGAGGGGAAAAAAGTTCCAAGCACAAAAGTTGTCATAGATGACAAAAAATATACCAGAGGGTAAAAAGGGACAGGCTACTTTAAAATACAAGTTACAAGCTACAAGATGCGAGATTGACTGATTAGAATGCAAGACAGAAAGATAGTTTTCAGTTAGAAAGATAGTATAAGTAGCAAAGTCCTATAAACCAAAATGTTCAGTAATCACATGGTTTATTTTGTTTATTTTGTTTATAATTTCCTTGTCTTCAATATTTCCTATTTTATTTATTAACCTTTTCTTATCAATGCTTCTAAGTTGTATAATCATTATTTTGGAATTTTCGTGTAAGCCTGCCATGATCTTTGAAATATATATTTCGAAAGGGTATGCCTTATTTGTTTTAGAAGATAAGGGAGCAACAGTAATTAAGGGCGAATATTGATTATGAATATCGTTAGATAAAATTTGTTTGCTTGACAAATGGCAGGAAATGAATTAGAATATATTAGAATATATTTGAATACAAAAAATAAGGAGGCTTTAAATGGCTAAAGTAGTAACATTACGACTCACAGAAGAAGAATACGAGAGAATATCCGCTGCTGCCAAGATTGAGCATCGTCCCATTTCTAATTTTATCACTGCCAGGGTGGTAAAAGATATAGAAGAATCTTATTATGTAGACCCCGTTGAGATGGCCCAGATTAAATCAGATAAAAACCTGATCGGAAAATTGAAAATTGGGCATCGTGATGCCAAAGAAATGAAGGGCAGTTTTGTTGACTAAATTTAGAATATTCGAGACCAGCCAATTCCTAAAAGACCTTGAACAAGATTTTAGCGGACAACAGGAAAGGATAAAAACAAAACTCGTAAACTATGTCTATCCTCAGCTAAAACAAAATCCCTATTTTGGCAAAAATATAAAAAAGCTCGCAACCTATAAGCCGGATACCTGGCGCTATAGAATAGGCAGCCACAGATTTTTCTATGAGATTGATAACCCAAATAAAATAGTCTTTATGATATCCGTTGATAATCGCCAGCATGCTTACTGATAGACTGAGCTGGTTTTTCTATCCCAGCTAAATATGGACGTGTTGGAAGAGCCAAGGTATATGATTTCAAGCAGAGCCGACACCACTTATCTTTTAAGTACTTGGCCCGGAGAATATCTTTTAGTTAGAACCCTGGAAGATGATTACTCTCCCTATTCTTTTGAACAATTAAGTAAAGAGGAGATAGGGGATACGGTAATGGTGATTCTATCGGGAGGTATGGTCCTGGGTTCTCCGGCAGCAGGCGATGAGGGAGCAGAAAAGGGCATTAAATAATAATTTTTATGCTCTACACGAATGGATAGGTTTGATGTATTATGGTTTAGGTTTTAGGTGAAGTGTGGGGCAAACTCTTAATTGAATTGAAAAAATATAACAAGCGGTTTTGGTAAGCTGGTGCAGCCATAGTATAGGAAGATGTTTGGATATAAGGAAGGGGATTTTTATGCTCTCTTCACAGTCACTCGAAATGGAAGGGATTGTGATATAATGAATTTATAAATCAAAATGTCATGAAATTAATAAAACAAGCCTTTGAGGGTTTTTGAGAGAAAGATGACAAAGGGGGTATAAGCAGGGTATGCCACTCACTGTAAGTATGCGTGAAGTAGAGGTATTGGTCTAGTGCATAAGGTTCCACTTTT
>CAZWFH010000221.1:0-3304 GCA_964632105.1 uncultured Atribacterota bacterium | reverse complement strand
ACCTGGCTGCCAACATTTTTTCCGCCAGAGCCATCCCCACAGCATTGGCAAAACCTTGTCCTAATGGTCCGGTAGAAACTTCCACTCCGGGAGTTTCTCCATATTCAGGATGACCGGGAGTTTTAGAATTAAGCTGTCTGAATTCTTTTAAATCCTCAAGTGAAAGTTCGTATCCCGAAAGATGTAATAGAGAATATAACCAGGCTGAACCATGCCCGGCAGATAGCACAAAACGATCTCGATCCGGCCAATCCGGGACAGAAGGATCGTATTTTAATACATTTCCAAAGAGTACTGCTCCAATTTCTGCACAACCCAAAGGTAATCCCGGGTGACCGGAATTAGCCTTCTCTACCATATCTACAGCCAATCCTCTTACTATATTAGCAATTTTATTAAACAATTTTAAAATTCCTCCTTCTCTTCTAAATATTGATATTTAATATTTTACATTTATTTTTTTTTATTTACAAACATTTTTGTTTTATATTATATTATTAGTGTAAATTTTAGTGGAGGCAATTAGATAAAAAGTTATGCTTACGTCTTTTCTCTACTTTCACTTAATTTATTTTCTTTCTCTTTCTTAACGCGATACTCGATACTATATTATAAGTATTGACAAGATATATATAAAAAGGGGCTTTTTAAGGGATTTCCTACAGATAACTGGTTAGAAAATAAAAACGGGGCGGATTTATCCGCTCCGTTATTATTTATAAATTTATTAGAAAGAAAATTACAAATGGACTAAATGACTAGGGAGTCCGGGGCCATGGGTTATTTAAACTGATCCAGAACATACAATAATAGACCTTTCTCAACGGTAATAACAGCTTTTTCCTGCTCAATTATATTGCTGATTCCCCTGGTCTTATATCTTAATAGGTTTCCTGCTTTGAGCAAATATTTACATCCCGTAATAGTAACTCCGCTAACTTTTTCATCTAAGGGAATTAAAGAAAGCCCGGCACCTATTTTTTGAAAAAAAAATTTTTCTTTTTCTATTATCCCCATTTCCAGACCTGGTTCCTTAATAAATGCCGTCATCCCATTTCTAAAAGCATATTCCAGGAGAAAGATGTTAGCTAACTGCTGGTCTAATCGCCCCCCTGCAAAGCCAACGATAATAATATTATTAAAACCTCTTTCCCGACAATATTGGAGTGCCAATTCACCATCGGTTTCATCTTTTTCAACAGGGTATTTTATGATCTTAGCTCCCATTTTTTCATAATGTTGACACTGCAGATCAGTAAGCGAATCAAAATCACCTATAATCACATCGGGCAAAAAACCTATGCTCTCTAATAGCAAGGCTCCACCATCAGCAGCAACAAACAATACATCTTTCTCTCCGATTAGTTTCTTATATTCTTCCTTATTCCCTTTTAATTCTCCGTTTAAAGCAACAACCGCTTTATTCGTTGACATAAATTATCCTCTTATCTTTGATTTTCACCCTTACTAATTACCAGAATCCTTATTAATGGTATTATAATTATATAACTTAGCAACAGTGATGGCAAAAGGTAACTGATATTATATATAGCTGAATATACCCATAGATTCTGACCTTCCGGAGCATACTGAGCAAAAAATATAACCCCGGAAAGGAAGTGACTAATGAATCTTCCCAATCCACCAGTAAGAACAGCTAATAATAACCAGCCATATGTACTGCCTTTTGTCTTTAAGTTTATCTTGTTTGAGAATATTCCTGCTAATCCGACCAGCATATAAGGTAAAGGATAATCTAATACCAGTTGCACTGGATGGACAATGAAGGGTCCAAGTGCTAATTGAACCAAACCATATACTGCTCCAGCCATCATACCTGGGCCAGCTCCCCAGCGCAAAGCTATAATTAAAATCGGCAGCATTTCGAGGCTAAGCGACCCTCCCTGAGGCATCCTCCACAAAGGAAGAAAATTTAAAATAGCAGCCAATGCCACCGCCATACTAATCTCTGTCATAATCCTTATTTGATTTCTTTTCATTATTAATCTCCCTTTCTTTTAAAATAATTTATTCAAAATAAAAAAACCGCAGACCTGATCTTTTAATCAAAATCTACGGTGTAATCAAAACATTATGTTTTAATTCCCTCCGCTGGTATTACCCAGATCAGGTTTTAAGGGTCTGTTTACTAAAAACACTCTCAGCCTTAACAAGCTCCCCTATTGTATTATTCTATTTTTTATATATATTTAAAATGGCTGGCCCATTTTTTATATATATTAATTGTAAAATACTAAATTAGTATCTGCGATATTCGCTTCTTGGTCTAGGTGGACGGGCTTCGTCAATCTTTAAAGGACGACCATCTAAATCGGTATTATTTAAAGCATCTTTGGCCTTTTCAGCTTCTTCCGGAGAAGACATTTCTACAAATCCAAAGCCTTTTCCTTCGATGATGTTGACGCTCTTAACTTCACCGTAAGCGGAGAACACTTCTGTTAGTTGATCATTAGTTACAGAATACTTAAGATTTCCTACGTATAATTTACTACCTTCCATATTTCCTACCTCCTTTTCGTTATTATTTCTCTTTAGTCCAATAACGTTTCTTATAGGAGGTAGAAACAAAATAGTGATTCCAACCTCTTTAACGATAACATTATTAAAACACAAGAGATCCCTCATAAACAATCTCTGTTTTTAGAGGACTAATGGATTGTTTTTAGCATCTCTTTTGAGTAAGAAGGACCAGCCATTTATATTAACTTTTTCTATTATATTTTACCTCTTTCAACAATTTTGTCAAATTTTTTATTAAAATATTTATAAAAAAGGGACGGTTCTATATTTAATTTTAACTACTTTCTTCTCAAGACTTCTACAATTGCCTGTAAAAAATTACAGACATCTTCTTTGACTACCACTTCCGCTAAATAATCCAAATGGGTAGACATAAAATTAATAATAATCAATTTACCTCCTCTATCCAGACAATATTGAGGTAACATATTCACCGGGCTAACCTGAAGAGATGAACCAATAGTTATCATTAAATCTGCCCTCATAGACTGAGAAATAGAGCTATCTAAATCGGGAAGCATTTCTCCAAATAGTACTACATTTGGTTTAAATACCCCACCACATTCACAATAAGGGACTTTCTCTTCACTTATATTTAGCTTTTCTATCAATAATTCCGAAGATATGATTTTCTCACATCTTTGGCATACAGCTTCCCTTAAAGTTCCATGAACTTCGATAATTTTCTTCGAGCCTGCCCTCTGATGAAGATTATCGATATTTTGAGTAATGAGACACTTCACATAACCCATCTCTTCTAACT
>CAZWFH010000220.1:0-3309 GCA_964632105.1 uncultured Atribacterota bacterium | reverse complement strand
TCGCTATGGGCACCAATCGAATGAATATCTATACTGTTTCCCGGGCAACTCAAGGGTTAGCTAACTATCTTATCGAAGAATCACAAAAGCAGCCTCATCCCCAGGAATACTTAAACCGCGGAGTGGTCATTGCCTATGATTGCCGCCACAAATCCCGAGAATTTGCGGAAACTATTGCCTTAGTCCTTAATGCCAACAATATAAAAACCTATCTCTTTGAGGATGTCCGCCCCACTCCTGAGCTTTCCTTTGCCGTGCGCTATCTTCATGCCATAGCCGGTATAGTGGTTACTGCCAGCCACAACCCCCCGGAATACAATGGCTATAAAGTCTATGGGCTTGATGGCGGGCAGATAATTCCGGAGATTGCCGATAGAGTAATCGCCCGCATCAACCTGATAAAAGAATATTCTCTGATTAAAAAACTTGATCACCCCGCCGCCGTCCAAAAAGGTCTGTTTAATATTGTTGGCCAGGAAGTAGATAAGGTTTACCTGCAAAAAGTAAAAGAGCTTGCCATTAGAGATAAAGACCGGGTAGAGATAGATAAAAACATTAAAATAGTCTATACCCCTCTTCATGGTGCAGGGAGTATACCTATAAGGCGAATCCTAAAAGAAAGAGGATTTACCAATGTGTTTGTAGTAGAGGAACAGGTCACACCTGACCCGGATTTTTCTACTGTGGAATCACCTAATCCCGAATATCCTGCTGCCTTTGAACTGGCTATTAAATTAGGCAAAAAGGTAAATGCCGAGATTTTAATCGCCACCGATCCGGACTCTGACCGCATCGGCATGGCCGTAAAAAATCCCTCCCCGCCTTCTTCTATGTCATTCCCGCGAAAGCGGGAATCCAATAATTTGTCATTGCGAGCTCCTATAGGGAGCGAAGCAATCTCATCTACAACTAAACCACCAATTGAGTACACCGTCCTAAACGGTAATCAGGTAGGCATCTTACTTCTCTATTACATCCTAAGCAGTAAAAAAGAGCTGAACCAGCTCCCTCCCAACGGCTTTATTGTAAAGACACTAGTAACCAGTGATATGTCTAAAATAATTGCCAACAGCTTCGAGGTAGACACCTATGAGACCCTGACCGGTTTTAAATTTATTTGCCACGAGGTAAAGATGGTAGAAGAAAAAGAAAAGAAATCATTCCTCTTCGGTTACGAAGAGAGCATCGGCTACCTAACCGGAGATTTTGTGCGCGACAAAGATGCCGTGATTTCCGCGATGCTGATTGCCGAGATGGCCGCCTATTACCATAAAAAGGGGCTCAACCTGCTTCAGGTCTTAGAAGGTCTCTATCAGAAATATGGTTACTATGAAGAAGACCAGCACTCTATCTATCTGGAAGGTCAGGAAGGGGAGAAGAAGATAGCTGAGATTATGGACGCCTTTAGAAAAGAAGCCCTCCGGGTTGAAGGTATGGAGATTGTCCGAATAGATGATATTCTACTGGGTGAGAGTTATGATTTAAAAACCAAAAAGACTACTCGGATTGATTTGCCCCGTTCTAATGTCTTGAAGATTATATTTTCCGATGGCTCCTGGTATGTCCTGCGCCCCTCCGGGACCGAACCCAAAATCAAGCTATATCTATCTTTTCATGCCAAAATCAGAAAAGAAGCCCAGCAAAAACTAAATCTCACTAAAACCACCATCTTACAAAAAATAGACTCTATTATTAAACCTGTATGAAATGTAGGGGTTTGATTTATCAAACCCGAGTATTACGGGGCGGATAAATCCGCCCCCTACCTTAAAATGTCATTGCGAGCTCTGATTTATCAGGGCGTGGCAATCTCAGATTTCTCTGTAATTCCTGCGAACGCGGAAATCCATCCTTCTTATCTCCTCCCCCTTCGATGGGGGAGGATTAAGGCGGGGGTGAAATATTAGACAGGCGGGCCTGTCCTCGTGAAAACGGGGAACGCCTGTCCTACGGAGTTTTTTTATTTTGAATTTATCTGTGTATTTTTTTGAGTGGCTGACTGGCCGACCGGCAGATTGGTCGACTATTCTTGTCCGCACCTATACGCTATTACGCTATGCACTATCCGCTAAAATGCACCTCGCATTAATATTGTTAAGTATTGTTTATTTTGACAATTATCTTAACCTTAATTATAATCAAACCATAAGCTTGCAGAAGTTAAAAATAAGAAATATGAAAGGAATTGGAGCTTAAAAAATGTCTACCCCGTTAAATAAAAATTTAACAGGATATACTCAACAAATGATAAGCTATAGAATTTTACTTAGAGTAAAAGGAGAGTTGCTATCCCTATAGAGAAAACATAGTGAGGAAGTGTTAAAAATGAACGATAAACCACCGTCTATTCAAGAATGGAGAGACTTATATGATGCAGCAATGGAATTTAAGGAAATAGAGTGTTGGAACTGGATGTGGGATACGGATATATTTGGAGTGCAAAACCCACTAACTGGGGAGATTGGTTATTGTTGTGTAATGGGAGGAGCAGGTGAACATTTTGCCTTAGCTGTATATCAAGGTAGCGAGGGCTTATATGGATACTTAACACTTCAATCGGGAAAAAATCATCCATCTCTTGAGGATATACTTAGTCTTCAAAAATGTCTTATGGCTTCATTTGAAGATAGAAAATATTTACAGAAAGAAGATTTTCAATTAATAAAGAAATTTAATTTGAATTTTAGCGGACCTAATTCATGGCCATTATTTAGGAGTTATCGGCCTGGTTGCCATCCCTGGTATTTAACCAGTGAAGAGGCAAGATATTTAACCTTATGCCTATGGCAGGCAATTGACATCTCACTCCGTTTTAAAGATGATTCAGAAATGCTCACTCCCCCTACGGAAAATCATTATTTAGTTCGAGTCCCAAAAAAGGATAAAACAGGTTTATCCTGGAGAGATGTGTGGATAGAGCCATTGCCCTTAGAAAAAGGGGAAATTATTGTAGAACCTATTGATGCAGATCGTTTGGAAGAAATCAAGAGTAGAATCCCTAATGGTCAAGGTGTTTGGGAGGTTGATTTCTTTTATTATTCACAAGCAGTAAAAGAAAAAGAAGGAAGGCCTTTCTATCCTTATGTAACTTTATGGGTAGAACACCATTCAGGTTTTATATTAAGCCACCATTTAGCGAAACCTGCAGAATGTATGGATGAATTTCAAGGGCAATTCTTGAAAATTGCTGAAGACATGGAAACTCTGCCTCAAGAAATATTAGTCAAAAAAGAAGAGACTTTCAAACTACTTGAACCTATCACTTCAGAGCTTGGAATTAAGTTAAGAAGGGTAAAAAGGTTGAGAATG
>CAZWFH010000219.1:0-3332 GCA_964632105.1 uncultured Atribacterota bacterium | reverse complement strand
CTCTTTATCCTTATATCCCTCAAGATAATACAAATTGATAATTTTTCTTTCTCTTGGGGTTAGAAGTTGGTAGCCTCTTTCCTTATCTATTTCCCGTAAGATATTTTCTAATCTATCCATATATTTCCTCCTTCGTCGGAAATAGTTTTCAGTTATCGGTTTTCAGTTTACAGTTTTTAAACGAGATTGCTGCGCTCTGATAAATCAGAGCTCCTAATTACATTATTTTCCCCCTCACCCTGACCCTCTCCCTCCGAGGGGAGAGGGGAGAGAAAGACGGATTCGATGAATCGAACCTACAGATATGAGAAAAAAGCGAGACGCCTGTCCTACCGGTGGGGTTCTTTTGGTTTTAACCCTGATGCGATTTCTATTTTCTGTTTAAGATATTCCCGGTAATAGACCCACAATCCCCAGTCGATTCTCTTTTTCATATAACCGGCAAAGGTAGTAGGGGGTTTTTCTTTATAGTTGTAAACAGCTAAAATAAATATTAGTACAGCTTGCTGAAAAACATCCTCATATTCCAAACCGTATCGAGAATACTTCCTGGCTCTTGATTTTAGTAATGGTTTAAATTGATTGAATAATTCCTCCATTGCTTTTACATTTTTTTGTTTGGCTTTAGTGATTAGTTCTTTTAGTTCGGTCATTTATTTTCTCCTTTCAGTCGAAAATAATTGTAAGTTACAAGTTGCAAGTTAAAATATAAAATACAAAGAAAATACAAGGTGCAAGTTGAGATTGCCGCGCTCCTTTCAGTCGCTCGCAATTACATTACTTTCCCCCTCACCCTAGCCCTCTCCCTCCAGGGGAGAGGGGATAAGGATCTTTTCTTACTATGGTCCCTTTTCCCGGGGGGAGAGGGGATATACAGGCAGAGAGAGGTTATCCCTGATTAGCTTGATTGCCTCCAGGGCTTTTTCGCGAGAAACCTGTTCCGAAGTACTTATGTCATTCCCGCTTCCCTTTATGTCATTCCCGCGAAAGCGGGAATCTATCTCTTTCTTTGTTTTTTCCTCACTATATACTCGATACTTAATACTCGATACTGTTTTTCCCTTTAAGGGATGAGGATTATCTATCAATCTCCTCCCCCTTGAGGGGGGAGGATTAAGGTGGGGGTGAGGTGTTGGATAAGACGACTGTTCCACATCCTGATAATCATTCTTTAAGGCGGCACTAAGCCAGCCGGCAGGGCTCTGGATATTTTTCCTCTCCATCAGCAAATCTAATTTTTCATCAATCTTCTTGGTCGAATATTCTTTTAATGTCTTCTCCACAAATTCCTCCTTAAAATCTAATTCAATCATCCGTTCTCTTATTGCCTGCCCTGTATAATGCTCCTTGCTATTATGTGGGGCTCTCATTCTTTTTTCTTCCTGTGCATGTACGCACGCAGACAGGTCTCCTTCCTCTTTTAATTTTTTAAAATTAACAGCAGCAACAGCATCTTTTTCTCTATTTGTTGTTGTTAAATTGATATTGTTAAGATTGGTATTGTTAGGGTAGCGTTTTGATACCAAAGAAAGTTTCAAATTGCTACCAACATAGGTATCATTTTGATACCTATCAGGTTTCATTTTGCTACCAATAAAATCTATTATTTTATCCGGATCCGGATGCTTTGTGAGTTCCTCAAGAGAGATAACCTGATAGATATTATTTCTATAATGACCGGTAGTAGATTTACCCCTGGTTATATTTTTAATCAGACCAAATTTAATCAGGGTATTCTGGTATCTGAGTAAGGTAGTTTTAGCAATCCCCATCTGCTGGCAAAGGGAATCTATGGTAGGCCAGGCAATATACTTTTCTTTATGGCAGTAAGTAAGCAGTTCCTGATAGAGTATCACAGGACCTACGCCCAATACCTTGACCCATTCCCTCAGGAAGTAGTTGGGGATAATGATGTAGCCTTCTTTTTTTTCCTTGTCCGGGTTATTCTGCTTATTTAGTCTTTCTCTTTCCATTTATTTCTACCTCTTTTCTCATCACTCATCACTCATCACTCATCACTCATCACTCATCACTGTATTTAGCTAACGACTAATTAAATTAAAACATAAAAAAAACTTCCTGTATCGAGTTTTTTCTATGTTTTTTCTATGTTTTTTCTATGTTTTTTCTTTGCTTCATTTAAGAGTTTAAGGAATAAAAAAAATCCAGATAACACAACGGTTACCTGGATTTTAATTTGGAAAATAATTTTTATTTTTTTAAAAATTCGAGTAAAATTTACTTTAAATGAGTAAAAAAAGTGAAAAAAATCAATTTATTTTTAATTTATCTTCTTCTAAATTCAACATTATCCCCCTTCGAGGAACTACTTTAAAGATATTTTTTATCTTTTCTTTATTTCTTTTACTTTTTCCGATAGTTTTTAAAATAGTGCTTCTGATTTTAGAAAAATGATAGCTTACCCGAGTATAGATAGCATCTTTTTCATCTCCCCAGAGCCCATTTGCAAGTTCATCATAACTCATTACTTGCTCATTGTGCTGGGCCAGGAGATAAATTAATGAAAATTCTGTAGCGGTTACCTCAATCTTTTCCCCCTCAAAAATTATTCTATCCGGGCGGTGCTGGTCGATTTGTAAAACAGCTACAGATTGCAAGTTACAATTTTCAGCTTCAACTATCATTTTTTGCTTTTTAACTTCCTGAATGACTCTTTCCTCTTTTATTCTCTCCTGAATTATCTTGACTAACCTCCTGGGCAATACTTTAGCCAGCTCTTCCTCCCGCACTTCCCTCAAGCACTTCTCATCAGTATAACCCGCTCCCACCAATCTCCTGATATAGTCCCGGCTTAACCCGGGGATGTACATTCTCGCTAAACTCAACCATTCTTCTTCTATGCCTTCTATCATCCTTTCTGATAATAATATTATCTTCTTAAGGTCTTCCTTCCTCTTTTTCTTCCAGCATCCACTTTCCGCTATAGCAGCTAAGCTATCAGCCAGCCAGCAAAATCCTTCTGCTAAACGCAGCACATCTCCCTCATAAAGGATGTATTCCTGTTCGAGGCTCTTCATCTCTTTATTTCCTTTTATCCAATCAAATAATAAATGGGTTTTTTTACAAGACAGATAATCCTCTAAAGTGCATGTTTCCCCATCTTTCTCTTTTAGTATAAACTTATCCCGATAGATTTCTTTATCTCCTTCACGCTGGTCAAAGATTAAACCTAAAATTTTATGCCAACAAACTTCTTCCTGTTCCCACTCATGATTACATCCTCCTCTTTTATCATCATTCCTGTAAGACCGGGAGAAGGGGATGGGGAGGTCTTTACCATTTCTGCTTAAGGATAAGACTATAAGTAATTC
>CAZWFH010000218.1:0-3341 GCA_964632105.1 uncultured Atribacterota bacterium | reverse complement strand
ATATAACAATAAGTATACCTATTATCATAATAAAATCTTTGGCGGAATAAACAAAAACATCAGTAAACATTTCTCTTAAAGCATCAACATCATTAGTTAGCCTGGTTACCAGTCTCCCTATAGGATTATGATTAAAAAAGTTTAGAGAAAGAGACATTAAATGTCTTACCAGATTGCTTCTTAGGTCATACATCACCCTTTCACTGACCACAGCCATCATAACTACCTGGAGATAATTGAAAATAAAAGATATCAGAAGAAGTCCAACGTATAACAGGGCAAATAATTTTACCATTTTCAAATCATCATATCTTAAGGTTTTAAGATTGTCCGAAGGAATTTTCTTCATTTCTGAATAAGGGATGAAAATGCCTTTATTCGTTTTGATGATATTAAGTTGATATTGCTTTAACTTATCCAGCCCTTCCTCATCTTTAATCGTTAAATACTTTTCCGGCAAGATAAGTGAATCTCTCTGTAATTCCAGATATTCTTCCTTATTTAACAGATTTGAGGGGAGAAAAATAATATTATCAGACTTAACCCGGTAGGCTTTATATTTGTCGGTAATCTCAACCGTCCTGTCATTGAGGATTATTTTTAGATAACTTCTTTCAATATAATTATCCACCACATTTTTAGTGATCAAGGGAAGGACAATCTCTATGCCGCTTATAGCCAGAATAAGAACGAATATGATTAAAATCTTCCCCCCGTAAGGCTTGCCATATTGCCATAATTTAGAAAATATTTTTTTATCCAGACCGGAATATAATTTTTCTTCTTTCATCTTTATTCTTCCAATTTTTGTATTTTGTAAATACTTTTATAGATATCAGATTTTTTAATCAGCTCTCGGTGGGTGCCGCTGCTTTCAACCCTCCCCTTATCCAGAACAAATATATTATCTGCTTTTATAAAGGAAGATATGCGGTGTGATATTACAATGGTAGTAATACCTTTAGAATAGATTCCTAAATTCCGGATAATCTCCTTTTCGGTATTGGTATCCACCGAACTTAAGGCGTCATCAAGGATAAGAATTTGGGGTCTTCTGATAATCGCCCGGGCAATACACAACCTCTGTTTTTGGCCCCCGGATAGGGTTACTCCCTTCTCTCCCACCACTGTTTTATACTGATATTTTAATTCCATTATATTCTTATGTATCGAGGCAACTCTGCAGGCCTCCAATATATCCTCCAAAGTGGCATCAGGTTTGCCAAACCTGACATTATCCTCTATGGTATCTGAGAAAAGAAAAGAATCCTGAGGGATATATCCTATACTATCCCTTACTGCTGCTATCTTTATCTTCTTATAATTTATAGAATCATAAAAGATTCTTCCCTTTTGAGGCTCGATAATTCTTAAAATTAATCTGGCTATTATACTTTTCCCGGAACCTATCCTGCCACATATCCCTATATACTGTCCCTCTTTTATATCAATATTTAGGTTTTCCAGAACAGCCTGTCCCCCATAAGAAAAGTAAATGTCCTCCAGTTTTATGCTGCCTTTTAAAGTATGATACTCTATACGAGGGGCATCATAAATATCCGGTTTTTCTTCGAGAAGTTCAAGTATACGTTTATAAGAAGCATTGCCCCGCTGGTATACATTGGTTACCATTCCTACTGCCATCATAGGCCAGACAATAATCCCCATATAGGAAAGGAAGGCAACTAATTCACCGGTAGTAAGCTCATTAAGGATAACTTGCTGGCCTCCTACCCAGAGTATTATCGCCATACCAATCTCGGCAAATAAGAATATCAAGGGAAACATGGTCCCCCAAATTTTTATAAGAGAAATATTTTTCCCCAGATATTCCTGGCTTAATTTATCAAAGTTTTTAGACTCCAGCTCTTCCTGCTGAAATGCCTGAATAATCTTTATCCCGGATATCATTTCCCGCACTTTTTCGGTTAACAGCGAAAAAGATTCCTGCACACTTTTAAATTTTCTGAACAATATCCTTACAAAGAATAAGGATATAAGGGCAATTATAGGAAGAGGAATCAGGGCATAAAGGGTAAGTTTCACATTAAGAGTTAACATAAATATGAGAGTGGCTGAAAAAAGAAAGACGGCGTCAAAGCCGGCAATAACTCCGAAGGCACAGGTTCTTCTTACTGCAGTCATATCATTGGTCATATGAGCCATAATATCTCCAATCTTTGTTCTGGTGAAAAAAGAATTGGAGAGCAAAAGCAGATGTTTAAACAGTCTGTTCTTAAAGTCCATTTCGATAAAATGGGACATTCCGATAATTATCATTCTCCAGAAAAATCTAAAAATTCCGATGGCTATCGCCAGGGCAAAGATTAAGAGAGTAAGTTTTCCGAGATAAGAATAATTATTCCCGGAGGCGGCGTAAGTAGTGATAATATAATCTATCGCTCGTTGGATTATGCGGGGAGAAATAAGCTGGGCAATATCCACTGCTACCAGCATAAGAAATCCAAACAACATCTTAAGGGGGGCTTTTTTGTAATAAGAGATGATAAATTTAATTAACATGGTTTTATTATAATATACTTCGGCTAATGTCCTTGTCAATTAAAAAAGATGGTGGAATAAGGAGGGATAAGAAGGGAGGGGGAATCTTCCCCTCCCCATTTTTTATTCTTTTTATAAATCTTCTAATAATTCTTTTGCCCGTTTGCTGTAGTAAGGCTCATCACCGGCAATTGCCTTTTCCAATAAAGGTTTTGCTTCATCCTTTTTTCTTCTATCTATCAGCAATTCTGCATAATAAACCAAACCTTCAGGGTCATTAGGAAAATATTTGTAGCGTTCCTTAAAATATTTCTCTGCTCTTCTCTTATTTTTAAAGGGGAAAGGAAGTTTATGCCAGAATCGTCCTATAGCCAACATCGGACCTCCTATATCATACATTTTATCTATATCATAAGCTTTATAAAAAGCTTTCTGAGTACTTCCTTTTAAACCCTCTTTTAAGGCTTTAAGTATACTGACCCCATCAGAGTAAGTTCCTGCACTCAATCCATAATAATAGTGTCCCTCAATTTTCTCAGGTTCAAGTTCCTTGGCTTTTTCTGCATACCCCATACCTTTTTTCCCATATTCTTTACAAATATCTTTCCATCCTTCATACTCCCCTTCAAGAGCATGGTCAGCATACTCTCGATGGGCACGAGCACATTTCCAGTTAGCCTCATAACTATCTGGATTAGCTTCCACTGCCTTAATATAGAGAGGTATTGATTCCAATATACTGGTTATATCCCCTTTTTCAAAAAGTGCATCGGCTTGTGCGATGGTATCATTCGCTAATGATGTAAAAGAAAAAACAGTAAATAATGTACAAACAAGAA
>CAZWFH010000217.1:0-3371 GCA_964632105.1 uncultured Atribacterota bacterium | reverse complement strand
CAGGCAAAAGTTATAAGAAAACAGGAAGAGGAAGAACAATTATGAGTTTCCCTCGACGCGGTGAAGTCTTCTGGGGTCCCGGTAAAAAGAAAATTCGCCCTCTTCTTGTTGTGTCAAATGATCAAGGAAACCGTTACAGCAATGATGTTGTGGTTATCCCGGGTACTACACAAAAAAAAGATGTAATTTACCCGGTAGAAATTCTGGTCACAGAAGGATTTTCTAACCATACAAATATATCACAAAGTACCATTTCTCGATATATAAATTTATTAGAAACACTATTTATTTCCTTTAGGGTATACCAATTTCGTCTATCATTAGTCCAAGGAATTAAAAAGATGCCCAAAATATATATTGCTGATACCGGGCTAATATGTTCACTTTTAAAGATTAAAGATCAAAAGATTCCCCTTTACTTAAAAGGAAGACTATTTGAAAATTTTGTATTTCAGCAATTATTAGTACACACCTCTTTAATGGAAGCAGAATTATTTTTCTGGAGAGAAAAACAGAAAGAAATAGATTTTATTATTTCTTATAATCATAATATATTTCCTGTAGAAGTGAAACTATCTAAAAAAGTAAATATAGCTGATGCTAAAAATATTATTGAATTTTCTAAAAAAAACAAGATAAGCAATGGATTTATAATACACAATGGTAATGAAATAATAGAAATAGGAAAGAATATCTATGCAATTCCCTGGTATTTACTATGAATCTGAGCATATAAAAGGGAACTGGCTCCATATCCCCAATCCCGTAGGACAGGCGTCTCGCCTGTTTCTGTCATTCCCATGAAAATGGGAATCTATCTTTTTTTCTGTTATCGCGAGCCCTGATTTATCAGGGCGTGGCTATCTCATCTCTCATCTTGTACCTTACAACTCGTAACTTTTCTTTTTATCTTGCATCTATTTTCTGTATTTTCCTAACTAAATACTAACGACTAATTTGACTGGCAGACTGAATTAATCAGCTAACTAATAACAATTGGTGAACTAATTTATTGGCAAATCCACCAAAAAACTGATAAAATAAAATTGATAATAAACAAATAAAAATATATCTATATTACAAAATATTAGGAGAATTACCATTGTCAAATTTAAATATTAATCTAAAAAAATTTACCTGGGATTATCGGGATAAAAATTTTTCCGAAGAAGATTTTTTACATTCTCATGAATTTATATCCCGAGTTTTGAAGTATGGAGATATCAAAAATTGGGCTTGGGTTATAAGTAAATTAGGTAGAAAAGGGATGATAAATTTTATCAAACACTATGGATATAAATTTGATGATAGAACATTTAATTGGTGGAGGACTTATTATGGATTTAGGGATACTCTCTCGAGAACAGAACGAGGTATTGGAAAGACTAAAAAAATCGGTTCTTTCTAACAAGTTATTCCGTAATTTATTTTATCTGGCAGGCGGAACAGGGCTTGCCTTAATATTAACTCATAGAAAATCTGATGATTTTGATTTTTTCTCTAAAGAGAAATTTTCTACTGAGAAATTATTAGAAATAATAATAAAATCATTCGGAGAAGATAAAGTAATTCTTAACGAGATTAAAGATGATACTTTAATTGTAATTTTAAGTAATATTCAGGTTGCTTTTTTTCAATATAATTATCCATTATTAAAATCTTTAATAAAAAAAGATAGTCTAAATATTGCTTCTATAGAAGATATTTCATCAATGAAAGTAATCGCAATTATTCAGCGAGGAACTAAAAAAGACTTTATTGACTTATGGACAATAATGAAAGAAAAAAAATACTCTTTAAAAGATATCTTTATTTTTTGTAAGACAAAATATAGGAAAGCCTTTTCTGAATCTATAGCACTAAAAGCTCTAACCTATTTTAAGGATGCTGAAGAAGAAAAAACTATCGAAGGGCTAAAGTCAAATTTCCCTTGGGAAAATATAAAAAAATACCTAATAGAAAATTGTAGAAAATATTTCAAACAAAAATTGTAATTTGCCTTTAAATCTTAATTTTTTTCTATCCAAAAACGAACAACGAATTACTCATAACTATATTTCCTTCCCACATCTTTTTCTTTTCCTCACTCGATACTATATACTCCCAACCTGCATTTGACACGATAATAAGAACGATATATAATCTTACCAAAGAGGTGTATAAAATATGAGGACTAAAAGAAAATTAAGTATAACAGTTGATTATAAATTATTGGAAGAAATTACAAAAACCTCGAAAGTTCACCAAATTTCTAAAAGCAAGTTGACTGAAGAAGCCCTTAAGCTTTGGTTCAAAAAAAACAAAGAAGAACTTATGGTTAGAGGGTATAAAGAAATGGTTAAAGAAGATCAGAAATACGCCGAGTTAGCCTTAGAAGCTCAGAGAGAGGTTATACATGAATAAGTTTCCCGGAAGAGGTGAAATATGGTTGGTGAATTGGAATCCGGCTCGGGGTAGCGAACAGGCAGGTAAAAGACCTGCCTTAATTATTCAAAATGATATAGGGAATAAAAATGCCTCTACCACAATAGTAGCAGCTATATCTACTTCGGTTAAACTTTACCCCATGAATGTAAAGATTGAACCTCATGAAAGCGGGCTCCACCATGTTTTTATTGTAAAGACCAGTCAGATACTTGCCATTAGTAAAATTAGGCTCGAAAAGAAATTGGGACAACTTAGTAAAGAAAAAATAGAAGAGGTGAATCAAGCCATTAAACTTAGCCTGGGATTATAAAACCTCAACACAGTACGCCGTGATGCTGCTGAATACCAATAATACAGAGAACCAATACCTGAAAATCTTGAGTCATTAGAATTAAACGAAAGGCAAAAGAAAGCGATAGAATATCTTAAAATTCACAAAAATATTACAAGAAAAATATATATGAAGATTAATAATATGGTTATTTCCCGAAAAGCCAAATATATTTTCAATAGATTATATTGCGTATTTCGTGTCGCGTCGGAAATAAGATTGATTATTATTATGTTGTAGGAGCACAATGAATTGTGCCCTCGCCATATTATTACCTAATTCTCCTATAGGCACGATGCATCGTGCCCCTACATTACTATTTTGTGTACTTTTTGTGTTACAATCATAATATATCTCCTGGACAAGCAAATAAAGATTTAAACGATCTGCTTGAGAAAAAACTAATCAGGAAACATAGTGAGGAAGTGTTAAAAATGAACGATAAACCACCGTCTATTCAAGAATGGAAAGACTTATATGAAGCCGCAATACAATTTAAGAAAATGAAATGTTGGGACTGGATGTGGGATACTGATATATTTGGAGTGCAAAACCCGCTAACCGGGGAGATTGGTTATTGTTGTGTAATGGGAGGAGCAGGTGAACATTTTGC
>CAZWFH010000216.1:0-3373 GCA_964632105.1 uncultured Atribacterota bacterium | reverse complement strand
CTCTGCCCTGTGGAGCTCGGACTTTCCTCGAAAGAAATAGCATTTCTTCCGCGATTACCTGATCTACTTATCAAATATTCTCTTTTACAATTTTAAGATATCATTTTAGCACAATAAAGTCAACGAATTGACTCATTAAAAATGTGAAGGTAAATACAAGAGAAAATCTAAAAAAAGCGTGGAACCTTCAAGTAGTTTAAGGTTTGGGTCTAATTACAATTAAATCTTTTTTATTAAAACCGAAATGGATAGGTATATCTTTTTTTAGTTTTAATTCGAAGAAACGGTTGAGGGTCAAATAGGAAATGTAATTTCTCTTCGTATCAGCAGTGCTTAATTCAATTTCCATATAAATGCCGTTATTTTTAAAACTATTTATTCTCCCTTGATATTGATAATAAGTACTTAAAGGCCGGTGATGGATATAAATATTTTCCGGTCGAATCCCTATATATGCTGGTTGTTTCAATCCAAATGATTTTAATTCTTTGTCTTTACTTAACCAAAACATATTCTTAATTCCGGTAAACTGAGCGGCAAAGATTGACTGGGGGCATTGAAAAATATCCTCAATGGTTCCTTGTTGAACAATCTCACCATTGTAAATTAGGGCAACTTTATCCGCTAAATAGTTAGCTTCTGTAAAATCATGGGTAACCATAATAATAGTAGTGTGCATAGTCTGGTGAATACTTTTTAATTCTTCTTGAATAGTCCATTTAATATTAGGGTCTAAAGAAGATAGTGGTTCATCTAAAAGCAATACATCCGGGTTTCCGATAAGACCTCTGGCCAAGGACACCCTCTGTTGTTCTCCTCCGCTTAAATTTAATGGCAATCGGTCCAGTATTTCCTCCAGTTCCAGGAGTTTTATCAGAGTTTTAAAGTTTTTGCTGTATTTAACACAATGTTTA
This sequence comes from uncultured Atribacterota bacterium, assembly GCA_964632105.1. Taxonomy (GTDB): domain Bacteria; phylum Atribacterota; class Phoenicimicrobiia; order Phoenicimicrobiales; family Phoenicimicrobiaceae; genus Sediminicultor. The sequence continues at coordinate 2,459 of CAZWFH010000216.1, read as the reverse complement.
TCTTTTTTAAATCTTAAGCCATAGCAAATATTATCTCGAACACTTAGATGAGGAAACAGATTGTAATCTTGATAACAAATAGAGATATTTCTTTTCTCCGGTTTCAAATAAGTTACATCTCTATTATTTACCACAATTTTTCCTTTAGATATCGGGATAAGTCCGGCAATAGATTCAAGAATAACACTTTTACCAGCAGCAGAAGGACCAAGTAAAACTAAAAACTCACCCCTGGCTATTCGCAAATTTACATTCTTAATCTTGAATATTCCTAATTTTATATCCAAGTTATGAACGTGAATCATACTTTTCTTTTCCTCCCAAAGAGATTAATCGCAAAACAATAAAGATAATAACGCTAATAATAATAAGAATAATATTTGCCGGAATAGCATATTTCATTCCATAAGTAGTAAAACGTTCATATATCAGGGTGGGAGCAATCATAGGATGATAGGCTAAAATAATAACTGCACCAAATTCGCTAATCGCCCTTGCCCAGGTAATAATCATTCCGCTTAGAATTCCCCTCCAGGAAAGAACAAAAGTAATTCCAAAAAAAGTTTGAACTTGATTGGCGCCCAGACTGCGGGAAACATTTTCTATTCGAGTCGGAACCCACTTAAAGGCATCCTTTGCAGCATCGATTAAGAGCGGCATACTAACAAAGAGCATAGCAATAACAATTCCGATTTCGGTTCCCAAAGTCTCAATATTATTTTGTTCCAGAAATTGGCCAACTATGCTTCGAGGACTCAATACAGTTAATAGGCAAATACCTGCAACCGTATGAGGAATAACCATGGGAATATCAATTAGACTTTCTATCAGGGCTTTTAATCGGAATTCATGTCTGGCCAAGTAATAGGCCAAAGGAATCCCTAAAAGAAAAGCAATAATAGTAGTAATGGAAGCACACTTTACACTTAACCAGATACTGGCAATAACTTCCCGGTCAAAAAGTGTTTCAATCAGTGTCTCGGAATCAGTCCAATAAAAGGTATTAATAATGGGAAATACGTTAAAAAGCAATATAATAATACCAGTTATAGCAGCAATAATGTAAATAATTTCCGGTCTTGAACCAAACAATCTATTTCTCCCTAATTTATATTCAATAAAAAAAATATATCTAAATTTTTATTATCTATTGAATATATTTTGGTAAAAGATAATACCAAAAATTTAAGCATTATCTTTTACTATTTTTTCAATTCTTTACATCTTTACATAAAAAACATTTATTTTAACAAATAGCGCAATTCAGAAGGTAATTGATCTGCGCCGGTAACTACTTCAATGTTATGAATAGGTTGACCGGAATCTTGAATAATTTTTAATCCTTGGTTTTTATCAAACAAGAACTTTAAAAAGGCAAGGGCATTTTCTCTATTTTCTCCATTAAAAGGTATAGTAATTCCATAGACAATCGGTTGAGCTTTTTTAGTAATTGTTTCCCCCGGTTCTGTTCCAGAAAGCTCTACAGTGGCTTTGGCATAATCTTCTATATATTCCAAGGAACTTAAATCAATAGCTTTTGGTAATTTAATATATCTAAATTTTTCATCTTTAAGCTGATGCTGAAGAGCAACCGATTCATACTCAAAAGCATAATCCAGGACACCGGTTTCCAGCAAAGAAATAAGTTCAACAGATTTTGAACGAATATTTTTCTTTGGACAATGATCTAATAGTGCCAGATTTAAACCTTCTTGCTGATAGTAATTTTCAGCTAATTGGAATACTAAAACAGAGCGATAACCACAAGGGTCTGCATTCGGTTCGCTATGACCATATTCTACTTCTTCTTTTAATAATATTTTATACCAATTATCTTCATTTATTTCATTAGCATATCTGCTTTGATCAGTATACATGATAACCATGGAATTTTCAGCAAATAGAATATTCCAGTTGGCATGATCAGGGATTAAGAGCGTATCAATGACCGTATAATCTGCTGACATTAAAATATCGGCTTTTTGGCCCGTTTCAGCAACTAAGCGGGCAATCTTTCTACTTCCTCCGGGTGTTGTGTTTATAACTAAATTCGGATGTGAAACTTTGAATTCCTTAATTAAATTTGCTACAGGTACGGTCAAACTTCCTGCATGATATATTACCAATTCTCCTTGTAATTGTTCTTGTCCAAAACTTGAAATATTTATAAGAAAAAAAATCGTTAAAATTAACAGAACTACAGAATTAATTTTTAATTTTCTATTTAACATTTAATTATTCCTTTCTATACTAAAATAAATATTACTTTTAAATCCCTTTCCTACTATTTAAAAATTCTTTTCTATACTACTCTAAAAGCTAAGAATATTAACATCGCCTTCCTTCTTTTCAAGATGCTTCTTATGTTAAAATAAAAAAGAACTTCCCATTAAGGAAGTCCTTTTGTTTTTTATTTTTTAATAAATATTTTAAAAAATAAAATTAATTTCTTTCCATAA
>CAZWFH010000215.1:0-3383 GCA_964632105.1 uncultured Atribacterota bacterium | reverse complement strand
GTTACAAAAAATTATTGCTAAGTAGAATTAGTTACAACACAGTCTGAATGACAGAGCAGAATGTAAAGTTATTTAGGAAATATTCTACCAAGCATCTACAAAAACTCTAAGCGATTATTTTTAAACCTGTTTATTGTTTAGTTCATTGTAAATATTTTTCGAAATTTCTGTTGAAAAACCCCTTCTTAATAAAAAATTATATATTTTTTTTGGATCTATCCTAATATTTTTTATTTCGGATGATACAATCTTTTCTTTTATAAGATTATGGGCTAAGGTTAGTTCATCTATTTCTTTATATGTTTTGTCTATCACTTTTTGGATAATATCCTGTTTAATTCCTTTTGTTCTTAATTCCTGATTTAATTTATATCTTCCTATTGGTTTATTTTGTAATCGAAATTGTGCCCACATCTCGGCGAAGAGCTCATCGTTAATATAATTATTATCTTCTAACCAAAAAATAAGTTCAGCGATATTTTTTTCAGGATATCCTTTATTTTTTAATTTTCCGGATATTTCATATCTACTATAAATTCTCCGGGATAAAAGCATTAGAAGATATTTTTTGCCTCTTGTAGTTTTATCTTCGGAAATTATTTTTTCTATTTCTTGATCAGATAATTCTTTACCCACATAAACATCTAGTGATTTAACTATCTTTTCATTTAGTTTGTATATGGTTTTATTATCTACATAAATAACTACTTGACTAATATCTTTTTTGTCATAATTTATAGAAGTAATTTTATTTATTTTTTTGGTTCCTCTTTATTTGTTCTTTTATCAAGCCCAGCGGTTGTCAATATTTTGTTTTCTATCTCTTTTGCGATTTCAGGGTGTTCTTGCAGATATGTTTTAGAGTTTTCACGCCCCTGGCCAAATTTTATATCATTATAAGATATCCAAACTCCTGATTTTTGTAATATATTATATTTAACACCAAGATCTATAATATCCCCTTCTTTGGATATTCCTTTACCAAAAATTATATCGAACATTGTTTCTTTGAAGGGAGGGGCCAATTTATTTTTTACCACTTTTACCTTAGCAGTTATTCCGATATTATCTTCATCTTTTTTAATGGTTGCCTTTCTTCTAATATCCATTCTGATGGTAGAATAAAACTTGAGAGCTCTGCCACCAGGGGTAGTTTCAGGATTACCAAAAAAGACACCAATCTTTTCTCTAATTTGATTTACAAATACAGTTGTCGTTCTTGATTTACTAATAATTGCAGTGAGTTTTCTTAAAGCTTGAGACATTAATCTTGCTTGTAACCCCATATAGGAATCTCCCATATTGCCTTCTATTTCTGCTTTAGGTACCAGGGCGGCAACTGAATCTATTACAATAACATCAACCGCGTTACTTCTAACTAAAGATTCAGCTATTTCTAAAGCTTGTTCACCGGTATCGGGCTGAGATATAATCAATTCATCTGTATTAACTCCAATGTTTTTAGCATAATTTGGGTCTAAAGCATGTTCAGCATCAATAAAAGCAGCTATACCATCATTTTTTTGAGCTTCAGCTATAATATGTAAAGCGAGTGTAGTCTTTCCGGAGGCTTCAGGTCCAAAAATCTCTATTACCCTCCCTCGTGGGACCCCACCTATTCCAAGAGCAATATCTAAACTCAATGAACCGGTTGAAATACTGTTACTTCCGGAAATCTTGGGACGATCTCCTAATTTCATTATAGAACCTTTTCCGAATCTTTGTTCAATATTTTGCATGGCTACATTTAATGCTTTTTCTCTTTCCGGGTTGTTTTGTTGCATTTTGTCAGTCATTTTTTAGTTTACTCCTTTATATTTCTTTATTTTTTAATAAATATTTTAGTAATGTTATTAATTTTCTATTGTTTTAATAAAGGGAATTTGGCTGTTATGTTATATATGGGTCCACTCGGGGTTAATTTGCTTTCCATGAGGTCAATACTGCCAACCTCTTGGGTAAAATTATTTACCTCAATTCTTTTTAATATTTGAATGAAATTAGTCTTATCTCTAATAAATTTTACCCTTCCGATAGTTATATGGCCGGAAAAATCTTTATCTTCCCTGGGGAAGCCTTTATTGGACAATTTATTTTCTATAGAATTATATAACTCTTTTAATTCGCTTATACCTTCTTTAATTCCTACCCAGATTATTCGGGGCATCTTGTAAGTTGGAAATGTTCCAATATTAGAAGATAATTTTATAATGAATGGACTGTATCGACCGGTAATTTCTCCTAATATTGATTTTATTAATTCCGTTTGTTCTAACGATATGTACCCCAAAAATTTCATAGTGAGGTGTAAGTTGTTTTTTCCCACCCACTTTATTTTAGTTTCAGGAACATTTAGGTTATCTTGAAGAGAAGCCAGATGTTCTCTTATCTCCGGATTTAAATTAATGGCAATAAAGGTCCTTATTTTCTCCAAATTGGTATAATTAACTCCCTCTTATTCTATTTATATTTTATTTTGAGCTCTCTCTTAGTTGTAATTTATATTTTTTCCTAACTGAATTTAGAAAATTTATATATTTATTGGTCTTATAATTAGGATAGGTGAACTCACAAGGAATAAAAGATTTATTTATAAATCTAAGGGTAATTTCAGCAAATATCCCTTGATTCAGGTAAATTCTGGATGGTCCATTTTTAGTACTGGCCAGAATATATTTATCCAGGGTAATATACCCCGGATCAAGATTTATCTTTCGTTTATGGCAGGGCATATTTTTTTTGATATTTTCTTTACCAAAATTACTTTCCAAATCATTGGTTATTATTTTAATTTCAGCAAGCTCATCTTGCCTAATCAGAGTGGAAAAGGAAAATAGCTTTTGCATTAATTTTTTGCCAAATTCTTCTTCATAATAATCGGTAAAATTAAAAGGCTGAGCATTGCTCTCGATATCAACTTCTCCAAACTTTTTAATTAATGCCTCTTTGTAAAAACTGAATAAGCGTGTATCCGAGGTGATCATACTTATTATAAGTTTGGCTGGTTTTGGTAAAAATATCTTTCCCACAATTTTGCATATTCCTAACTGTTCTACTTTTATGTTAAGTTTCTTTACCCCGCTTAGCAATTACTCACTTAGCAGGGTATACCTAAAAAAATTAAATATCTTGAGCAGGATTAAAATTATATTTTAGAAGGTAATTATCAATAGTCCCTTTGCTAATTTCAATTGATTCATCATCATAATATGTTTCAATTTTAGTCGGGTATTCAGTTATAATTTCTAAGCCTTGGTCGGTTTCCCAAAAAAATTCTTCCCCTTCAAATAATATTCCCTCAAATATTATTTTATCTTCGAAAAGAATCTTTACCCAAGTTTTGTCACTTGCTATCAATTTTAGAATAGGTAATTTTTCAGCTA
>CAZWFH010000214.1:0-3406 GCA_964632105.1 uncultured Atribacterota bacterium | reverse complement strand
CTTCGGTAAAAGTAATATTTTCATTAACTGCTTCTACGGCCATTTTTATTCTGAAAGCATCTATCACTGCAGCAAATATCATTAAACCAAACGCTAATAAAAGATATTTTTTATTAATATAAGATAAACTTGTCCAGGTGTTTTGGTTAGTAGTAACAAAAATAATAATTAAAATAACTATAATTCCGATAATTAAGGAAATTGCTAATCCCTTAAGGAATTTTTTTTTATCTAAAATCAATTCATCCAAAAATTCATTCACTCCTTGATTTGTAATTCACTAATTTTCCAATTAGCCAATTTACCAATTAATTTAGTTTACTAGCCGCTGGCCTTCCAATTTGCTAGTCAATTTAGTTAGCCAGTTAAATTAGGGTTAGTATATAGCTAGCGTAGAGCGTATAGCGTTTAACGTATAAGTATTGTATTACAGGCAAGCCTACCCTCGTGAAAACGGGGAATGCTTTTCCTACCAATGTTATTCCCGCGGAAGCGGGAATCTATCTTTTTTTATTTTCTGGCATCCCTGAGCACAATTAACTATTTTCTTCACGAGATGCGAGATACTTATTTGTTATCTCGCTTTCACTCACTGCCCGCAACTATACGCTCTACGCTAAACGCTCCACGCTAATTTTCTTAACTAGCTAACCAAGTAACTAATTCCATACACCCCTACTTTTTCAAACTTGAAACTTGCAACTCGTAACCTGAAACCTTAAACCTACAAATTGAAGTATAACATGTTTCCCTTTTTATTTAAAATTATACTAATAAGAAAGTATCGAGTATATAGTATATAGTGTCGAGTTAAGAAAGAGAAAAAAATACAAAAAAGTAGTATCCTTCTTTTTATCTAACTACTCCACTAAAGTTTACACTAACTGATAAGGTGTTTTTTTCAAAAATGTTCCCAATTATTATATTTTAGAGTATAATGAATAAAATATTAAATAAGAATATTAAATTATTTAAAAGAGAGAAATGTCAATGAAAGGAACCGTAGTAAATGTGATTGCCATTTTTTTAGGGTGTTCAGTGGGATTTATTTTAAAGAGTAAATTCCCTGAAAGGATTGGCAAAATCATTATGCAAGCTTTGGGGCTTGTTTCTTTATTAATTGGTGTACAGATGGCTCTTAAAACGAACAATATTTTATTGGTAATCTTTTCCCTGGTAATTGGTGGAGTGATCGGGGAGACAATAGGTATTGAAGAAGGCCTGGAAAGATTTGGGGAAAGAGTTAAGCTAAAATTTAAAAACAATACTACCTCTGAGAGATTTGTAGAAGGATTTGTAACTGCCAGCTTATTATATTGTGTGGGGTCTATGGCTATAATGGGTGCCCTCAAAGAGGGATTAAGTGGTAATCCGGATATACTTTATACTAAATCATTGTTGGACGGAGTTACTTCCATTGCCTTTACTGCGGCTATGGGGATAGGAGTGGCATTTTCTGCAATTCCGGTTTTTTTATATCAGGGAATAATTACTCTATTGGCCCGGCTGATTAAAGACTTTCTTTCACCAGAGGTAATAAATGAGATGACTGCAGTGGGAGGAATTTTAATATTAGGGATAGGCTTTGGATTGTTGGAGATAAAAAAGATTAAAATAGGGAATTTATTGCCTGCCATTCTGGTCGCCGCTCTTTTAGCAGCAATTTTTAACTAAAAAACCCGACAGGGGACGGTTATTTGGCATGTTTTTACAAATTAAATTTTATAAATTTCATTGATTAGTAAATCGCTTAATTGTATAATTGATTTAATTCGTTAAAATCAATCGAATTAAATTTAAGTATTATATATTAATTTAATTGTATAGGAATTTCCTTTTTCCGTAATCCCTGTTTTAGTAGATACTCGTTTAGTAAGGCAAACAAAAGGCAGTAAAATAGAGAGGGCACAATTCATTGTGCCCCTACAAAAGAAAAGTAGAGGCATGTCGTGCCGTGTCTTCTTGTACTAAAGACTATTCACTATTCACTAACGACTAATTTAAAATATTGGAGGTTGTATAGGATGAAAAAAAGAACTATTAAAGATTTGAATGAAAATCAATTAGTAGACAAAAGAATATTGGTCAGAGTAGATTTTAATATCCCTTTAAATAACGAACTTGAAATTACTGATGATACAAGAATAAAAGCCGCTCTTCCTACTATTAAATATTTGATATCTCATCAAGCTAAAGTAATTTTGATGAGTCATTTAGGTCGTCCCAAAGGAGAAGTAATAGGAAAATTAAGATTAGACCCGGTTGCCAGGAGATTGAGCGACTTATTAGAGCAGAAAGTTAAAAAGCTTGATAATTGTATAGGTAAAGAAGTAGAAGAAGAAATTATGAAATTACAAGCGGGTGGAATAGCACTGTTAGAAAATTTAAGATTTCATCCTGAAGAAGAAAAAAACAATTCCGAATTTGCTAAGTCATTGGCTAAGTCAGCTGATGTTTTTGTGAATGATGCCTTTGGCACTGCTCATCGAGCTCATGCTTCTACTGTTGGTGTGGCCAGAATATTGCCATCTTGTGCCGGATTTTTGATGGCCAGAGAGATAGAGGTGTTAAGCAATTTAATCGAGAATCCCGAGAGACCTTTTATGGTATTACTGGGAGGAGCAAAGGTATCCGGAAAGATCGAAGTTGTCCAGAATTTATTATCTATCGCGGATAGAATATTGATTGCCGGAGGAATGAGTTATACCTGTTTAGCTGCTTTAGGTTATGAGGTAAGCAATTTATTATTGGAAGAGTATGACTTAGATATAGTTAGGAAAATGTTAAAGAGTGCTGAAGAACAGGGAAATAAAATAATTTTACCGGTTGACTTACTAATAGCCAAAGAAGTATCAGAAAAGGCAGAGAGTAAAGTGGTAGAAATAGAGAATATACCTAAGGATGTAAGAGGAGTAGATTTGGGCGACAAATCTATAGCCATATTTGAAAAAGAGATTAAAAAGGCAAAGACTATATTCTGGAATGGACCAGTGGGAATATTTGAAATTAAAAAATATGCTAAGGGAACCAATAGGATAGCAAAAATATTAGCAGATATGGAGGGGAAGGCTGTAACGATAATTGGCGGTGGAGATTCTATTGCCGCAATTGAAAATGCAGGGTTAGCAGAGAAGATGACTTATATCTCTACTGGAGGCGGAGCTTCTTTAGAATTTTTAGGAGGGAAAAAACTTCCTGGTATAGAGGTTTTGCCAGAAAAATAAAAATATATTTAATAAAATTAAGGGGGACAGTTTTTAATTTATTCTTTAAGAATCGTTCCCCGATTTATTAAGGGACAATTTTTTAATTTTTTTCGCCATTCTTTGCCAGTGAGTCCCTCTCCAGTAATATTTTTTGCAAGAAGGGCAATAAACAAACTTATCTTGAGTTAAAAATACGTAAG
>CAZWFH010000213.1:0-3414 GCA_964632105.1 uncultured Atribacterota bacterium | reverse complement strand
AATTAGGATCTGCTCCTGCTTCCAGTAGAAGAGGAATCATTCCTTTATAATTATCTAAGTTCGCAACTGCAAGTGTTAGAGAATTATTACCATATTCATCCTGATAATCTATATTTGGATTATAAGTTAATAATAATTTTACCATATCGCTATTACTGTATCTGCAAGCTCCCATTAAGAGGGAATCAGTAGAGGAAATTTTCATATTCACCTCTACCCCGGAATCAAGCAAAGCCTTTACTTTATTTAATTCATTATGTATCAAATTCTGAACTAATTCCTTTTTTTCATCCTCACTTAATATTCTGAGAGTTTTTTTGCTAACTGCTGGGTACTGTTCTGATAATAACTTCACTCCTCCTGATTCTCCTACTAAAACTTCAAAGGTTTGAATTTCTCCGGGATTAAATTCCCATTTCTTTATCTGTCCATTGGGCAAGGTAAAATCCTCTTCGTTCAAAAGATCACTATATTGCCCCTTAAAAAATTTTATGGTTACGGGAGAAATTTCCGAACCCTGACTGTCTCCGGTTAGTATAAGCACAAATTTACGATTTTCCCCTGTAAATAATCCCTGCCCGCTTTCTTCCATTACGAAATATTCTTCTCGCTTAACTTCATCAAAAGAAGAATATTCTTTCATAACCAGGGCAATAACTAATCCTTCTTCTACCTCTATTAAAATCTCATCCAATTTCAGCTGTTCCCCAAAGGATCGCTCGCTCTCTTTCCTTTGCCCTGTTAAACTATAATGAATGACTTTATCTTCTACTGGTAAACCTTCTTTGAAAGGAGTTATTTTATAAGTAGATTTTTCTTTTATCTGGTTTTTAATCACTATCCGTGCAGATTTATTCGGGTCTACTTTAACCCTCAAAGCTCCTCCGGGTCCCATGTATCTTCCGGCAGGTGAAACAGTCTCCTCTGCCCCGGTAAGCAACGGCCGAGCAGCTTCTTTTTCCTGAGCTTTTTCCCGCGCTTTTTCTACAGGAGATTTTTCTTTCTGATAATCTTCCGGAACTTTAAAGAGGGAATCATCCTGAGGTGCTTCTTTAATATTAAATAATTCAAAAATTCCGTCCTCATAGCCTCCTCCGTAATGAACTATCATTCGCACAAAAGTTTCTAATTCAGATGAGTACCACCCTTCCATTCCCGGCTCTGTTCCTCCCGGAGGAGTATAGGCATATTTTTCACATAAATAACCCTGAACCGTCTCAGTCCCTACCTTTTTTTCCTCGGTACTTTCGATTGTTGCTTCCCAACCCCGTATTGGGTTAAAAAATACAGCATCTTCACCTTTTAGCTCTATGTATATTTTATCTTCCGGATTTAACATCCAGGTAATATCCAGTTTGCGGTCAGCAATAAGCAAAATTCTATCCTCACCGGTAAGTTTCTCTAATCGATAAAAACTGCCCTGGGTATAATATTTAAATTCATACTCTTTATCCGGTTGTTTAATCTTCAAATCAGCATTAAATTCTGCCGCTATAGATGAAAAAGCAAAACTAATAAAGATGATTAGTATACCCATTATTAGAAATATTTTTCTATATTCTTTTTTCATTCTTTTATCCTCCTTAAATTTATTTTTTTAAAGGTGACGGGGTACAGTTCTTTTTCACACTTCAGACATTTATATTTATTTTATTAAATCGCTACCGGAGAGCAAAAATAATAAGGTATCAAATCTCAATATTTAACATATCTACTTTTAAAAATTAAATTCCCCTATAATGCACTATTCTAAAATGTTTCTAGGTAAATAAAAAGGACAGAATAAAAAAATAATTATATTACTTTCTTACTCTGTCCTTTTGCCTGAAAGATTCTTCCTAATAAATTAGGAGATAGTTCTTTATAAGTAAACTCTGTATGGGTTTTCCTATAGATTAGGAGTTGCCCCTTCGGTGCTTTTTAGTATAAAGCTTTCCAGAGTTCTGTCCGGTAACGGTCCTTTGGCCTGAAAGTTTGGATACTTTTGGTATCTTGCCTCTTCGGCTCCTTTTCTTTTAAAAACAAAAGAAAAGGTCTCTCCTGTTACCTTCATACAGGTTACGATATTAAATTTATAAATTTATAGAAATAAAATACTTATTTACGTGAAATATTTACGCTATATATTGTATATACGATATAAGTTTTAAAAAATCCTTTTTTTTGTAAAAAATAATAAAAACCTTTAATATTCTACGATAGTAAAATCAGAATCAGAAGGATATATTTAAACATCTTGTATTATATTAATATTAACATAGAGTGAATTTAACGAAATCCGACCAAAGGAAACGATTTTAATAATTGAGGAGTCAATTTGACAAACCACAAGTCTTTAATTATTTTTTAGCAGAAACAGATAGAGATTTTAGATAGATATGGGGGAACTTATATTTGCCGGAAATCCATTTGGATTTATCCCCCAGAGCAGCTATATTTTTTAGTTCTTCTATGGCATTGCCAGCAATCATCACATCCTTAATCCTCCCTACTATTTTGCCCTTTTCTATTTTATAACCAAGCTGTACATTATTAGAGAAGGCTCCACTTATTATATTTCCCTGTCCCAGTCCAAGGACCTGGTCGATAATTATCCCTTCTTTAATACCTTTAACCATTTCGGAAAACGATACTTTTCCTTCTTCTATTACTAAATTACTTATACCAGGGGCAGGTTCACTTTGTGAGCCGGCTCTCAAACCATTTCCGGTACTCTCAACCCCGGCCATTCCTGCTGTTTGCAAATCATAATAGAAATTCTTAATCTTTCCTTTTTCTACCAAAGGAATTCGTTTCATTTCTACTCCTTCATCATCAAAAGGAGCACTGCCTGCGGCAAAATCTATAGTGCCATCACTATAAAGAGTTAACAGGTCACTCCATAACTTCTTATTTTTCTGGGCAGCCAACGGTGAAATCTTCTTCAAGACCATTTTTCCGTTTAACCCGCTGATTATGGGAAGAATTAAAACCAACGCTGCCTTAGGGGTAAAGATAACCGGCATCTTCCCACTTTCTACAGTGGCAATCTTCTCTCCCCATTTTAAATTCTTAATTATTTCAGAAGTTAATTCTTCAAGCTCAAGGTTGTCTTTTCCAGACTCAAGAGAAGAATAAATCATCAGCATATCTTGATTTTCGATCTGCTGAACCATCATCGAATAAGCAATTGTAGTTTTATTATAAGAAAAAAAACCTCCCCGGAAATTGAAATATTCTATTTGATTACAATCTTTTACTATGTTGACATCACAACGTAATTTTCGATTGAAATCCTTCATTATATCTATAATATTTTCGCCTACTTTTACCATCTCTTCTATGCTTTTATCTTCTACTTTTTTGTCATATATGTTTACCTTTCTTTTCTTACTTCTTTTGGCTTCTTCTGGGAAATCAAAAGATGCTTTTGCC
>CAZWFH010000212.1:0-3420 GCA_964632105.1 uncultured Atribacterota bacterium | reverse complement strand
TCTTTTATGTTATATTTCAATTTATTACCCCTTTTTCGAAATGAAAACGTTTTTATTAATATAGCTTTAATTTTATGTTTTGTCAAATTTTTGAAAGCTTTTTAGAGGAAGTTTTTTAACTCTTAATAAATGAAGGGTTAATTAGAATAGTGATTTATTTAGGTGGGGTTTAGTAATTACAGGTTCAATGAATTGAACCTCCACTTTAACTCATATTCAGGACATCTGTCCTACAGTTTTATATGGATTTAAATTATAGGGGCGTGTTGACATACGCCCCTATAATTTAAACTTTGATGCTTTTTAACATTTTTTGGCTTCGGTCCTGTATTTTCTCTCTACGATATACTATCAGTCGTTCTAAATGACATTCAAAATTGTATCTAAAGTTAATTATTATTTTCTTTTCGTGCCGATGTTTAGATAATTAGCGATATTGGCATCAGTATCTATGTGGAATTTAATCTTGCTGGTGGTTGAAGTTAAAAGGGTGGCCACTCCCGGTCCATGCCCAGCAATGACACAATCACTATGAACCACTATCCCTATAGAAACCGCCCCTTCTCTATAACTCCTTCCATAACTATTGTCCGCATTACTAATAACTACAATGTCTCCAAATCTAAGCTGATCTAATTTGTATTTTTCTACCATCTTCTTATCGGCAGTGGTAATATCGTAATCACCGCTGGCCACACTAGCAGAACCCAATCCGGAGCCCATCAATTTAGCTGGGATCTCACAGGTAACCGGTACGCTAATGGTGCCATCACCCATTTCTTTAATCTTCATTTTTTCTAACAAAGAAGGGTCTAAATTAAAAACTTTTATCTCTGGATAATCTAATAATTTTAAACCTTGTCCATAAGCTTTGACCAAAATCTTATCCCCGATGCAAAGTTTCTCTAAAGTTTCCTGAGTGAAATCAATTAACACATGCTCGATTCCTCCGTGATGACCGGTTATTACTCCTAATGCCCCCTTGGCCTCTCCGCTTACTACCCGAGCTTGATTTCCCATACAGGCCAATATATTATAGGCACAATTAGGTCCCTCATCTCTCTTTTCTTCATTTACCACCGTGGAAACTCCGGGTTCAACGTGGTTGGCTTCCCAACCGAAGGCTTTATCTCCAACTTTGATATTATAAGTTATGCCTCCAACTCCGGGCACTACTACCGGTTTGCCGTCATAAGTAATCCTATAGGGTCCTCTCCTTACTGGATAACTCACTCTCCCTTGAACAGAAATCATCACTAACCTATCTTTATTAGTTCTTAACATAAATTTTTCCGCCTTTCTTTGAAATTTATTTTAAAAATTTTCCTATTTATAATAAATTTTTTAATTTTTTGATTGTAATTATGCTGTAGGGGCATAATGAATTGTGCCCTTGCTATTCATTATCTACTGTATCTTGTGGGCACGATGCATCGTGCCCCTACATTACTATTTTGTTTACTTTTTGGGTAGTATCCATAATATAAAAATATAATATTGTTCACATCTGCTTCATTCCACGGGATATTTAAGCATATTTTCCCCTCTGTGTTCGCTTTTAATCCCCAATAAGCCAAATATCCCCACCATTATTATGCCAAATCCGGCTAACTGATAAAAGTTGGGGACTTCTTTTAATATTAACCAGGCCAGTAAAATAGAAAAGGTCGGATATACAGAAACCAGGCTGGTGGCTTTGGATAAATTTAATCTCTTGATAGCTCCATACCAGATAGAATAATGTAAAGCAAAACCGATGATTCCCTGAAATGATAATATCAATAAGATATTGGTAATTCCTAGTTTATCATATTGATTTGCGCCTTCTATGCTGCTAAGGATAAACAAAAATATTCCCCCGTATAAGGTTCTTGCTGTAGCTATTAACATCGGGGTAATTTCTTTATGGTTATTCATCAATCTCTTGCTGAAAAAATGAGCTATCTGCCAGCAAAGTGGGGTCAATAAGACCAGTAAATCCCCCCAATTAAAAATAAACTCTGCCCTGTATATTACCACCAAAGTCCCCAGCATAATTATAATGGTAAAAAATATTTGTTTTATAGTAATTTTCTCATTTAATAATATATAGCCGATAAAGATGGCGTATAATGGTTCTATTACTAATAAAATAGAGGAATTAATCCCACTGGTTAGGGTAACTCCAAAGAAAAAACAGACATTAGAAAGAGTGATGCCAAAAAAACCGATTAATAAAAGGTGAAAAAAATATTTTTTATCAAATAATATTTTCCAGTTCCCTTTAAGAATAGCTAATTTGAAGAGAAAAATACCGGCTATTAGGCTACTGAAGGTAGCAAAAAACAAGGGATTTATTAGTCCTGTGCCATACTTAATGATAATAGGTAGAGCTCCGGCGATAAAAATAGTAATGATAACAAAAATTATTCCTTCTTTTTCCTTCTTCTCCAATATGTTTACTCCGTTAAATTAGTATCAATTACTTACTAATTACACACCATTTATTACTGTTTTTTATATACTACATACGATATACTAATATATTCTACACTTATTCTGAAATTCCTGCTATTTTATAAAAATTGTGCTATAATAATTATGTAAATAAAAATTTATCTTAATTGTTTTTCGTTCTAATCTTCTCCTGCGAGGGGAAAAGAGGAAGGAATATGAAAACAAAGATAATCATCTTTTTTCTTATTTTATTATTTGTTTTTTCTTGTTGCCTAACAGTAAATTACGCTACTCCTAAGCCATCTATTTACCTTCTCCAGCTAAATGGTATTATAAACCCTATTACCTCTCAATATGTAGTCAGTGGGATTGAAAATGCAGAGGCAGAAGAGGCAGAATGTTTAATCCTGCAATTAGATACTCCCGGTGGACTGGATACCTCAATGAGAGACATAATAAAAAAAATGTTAAATTCCACTATCCCTATTATAGTTTATGTCTCTCCTTCCGGCGGCAGGGCGGCCTCAGCCGGAGTATTTATCACCTTGGCCAGTAATATTGCTGCTATGGCTCCGGGGACTAATATCGGAGCTGCTCACCCGGTTGTTATGGGCGAAGGAGAGATTGATGAAGAAATGAAAGCTAAAATGGAAAATGATGCCGCAGCATATATCAAGACCATTGCTGAAAAGAGGGGAAGAAATACCCAATGGGCAGAAAAGGCAGTAAGAGAAAGTGTATCAATTACTGAACAGGAAGCCATTGAAATCGGAGTAATAGAATTTATCGCCAATGATGTAGAGGAATTAGTAGAAATTATCGATGGGGTAAGAGTGACCACCGCAAGTGAGACAAGGATACTTAAGACTAAAGGAGCAGAAATAATTCCAGTAAAAATGAGTTTTAAAGATTTATTTCTCCATTCCTTAACCAATCCCAATATAGCTTACATCTTATTATTCTTAGGAATTTACGGTATCCTGG
>CAZWFH010000211.1:0-3436 GCA_964632105.1 uncultured Atribacterota bacterium | reverse complement strand
TCTTTTTCTCTCTCCCCCGGTATTTTATTAAAACGATCTGTTAACCTGCTTTTATTGACTTCCTGGTAAATAACTTCTAATCATCTCATCACCACGACCGCCCGCCAGGAGCTTTTTTTGCTAAGGAGTTTAATTGAAAGCCTCTACATACATAACAAGACTCTATCGGACATTCTAAAGAGAAATATATGAGGGCTTGTCTTATCCGATAAAGCTTTGTTATGTATAGCAAAAAAAGCATTATATTTTTAACCAACTAAAAGCTTTTTTAGCCTGGTTAAAAATATAAAGGCGGGCTAAATCAGATACTTTCTACCGTAGGGCTAAATCTCTGTTCCTAATCATCGCATGGCTCCCCTCCCTTCCCCCCCTGTTCCTGATCATTGTTCTTCTACGTTTTAATATTTTTTACCTGCTACGTGCGTACTCACCAGGTAGAGCAGTATAAAAAAAACTAAAACTATCCTAAGAGTTTACATGCGCGACATCGATGGCGTTTATAGAAGACTCAGCACCGCAAAAAATCACAGCAAAGATATTAAGTGTGGGGCTTTTTTGTGGTGCCGGCTTCTACAAACGCCAGGAGAAGAAAATCACAAAGAGAAGAAAAAAGATGATCCTTCCCTGGCGATAGGCAAAAACTATATAAATAAAATGTTTCCTTTCTTTTAACTTTTTATTTATATATGTTTTTACTTATCGCTTAACCGTAAGGAATCCGAAAAAATAAGCCACCGAAAAAGAAGGTAAAAAGTTCTCGCTCTCCTTCTCTCTCTTGCTTTTTATCTTGTTTTTTCGGGGAGGAGACTACTCCACTGTTCGCTAACCGCTACACATTTTATATCAGAATAAAGATATATAAGAGGGGGTGATTTTCCCCATCTTTTAATTGACAATATTTATATTTGTATTATATTATATAAAATATGCTAATTAAATCTATTATTTCTTACTACAAATATATCATTCTAAATTAATGGTGAAGGGATTTATAGTTTATGAATAAGCAACAATTATTAAGAATCTTTATTTTAAATCAAACATTTCATTGGTTTGTTGTTGGTTTGATAGTGCCAGTTATAGCTCTTCTACAACTCGAGAAAGGTCTAAATCTATTTCAAATTGGTATATCAATGGCAATATATTCGGGAACAGTAGTCATCCTTGAATTACCAACTGGGGGGCTTTCTGATACTATTGGCAGGAAGAAAGTCTATTTAATTTCTCTTCTGATTAAATTTGGAGCAGCATTTACTATTCTTATTGCACAAGATTTTCAAATTATCATTTTAGGATTTCTATTATTAGGAATGGCACGAGCTTTTTCTTCTGGATCTATGGATGCCTGGTTTATTGATGAATTCCACCTTATTGAACCAAAAGGAAATTTACAAGAAGCTTTAGCCAGGATAGGCATATTTATTCCAATAGGTTTAGCTGTAGGTTCATTGTTAGGTGGTTTTTTGCCCATGAGCTTTGGTAAAATAACCAATCAAATACCTGGATTAGGAACTTATTCATCAAATCTCATTGCTATTCTTTTCTTTGTAATAATTCAATATTTACTTACCTCAAAATTAATTATTGAAGAAATTCCTCCTGAGCGGAAATCTGATTTTATCTCAGGCTTTAAACTTCTTCCTGAAGTACTTTCTACATCAATACAATATGGAATAAAAAACAATATAATATTCTTACTTCTATTATCTACTTTTGCCTGGGGGGTGGGATTCTCAGGTTTAGAAACATTTTGGCAGCCTCAGGTGAAAAATATATTGGGATCTGACTCGCAAACCTGGATATTTGGGGCATTAACCGCAGGTTACTTTTTTGCTGGATCTTTAGGCAATATGTTAATAACTCCACTTTGTAAGTTATTCAAAAACAATTATTCATTGGTTCTTTTCTTGATACGATTGTTTATGGGAGTATTGTTTTTTATATTAGCATTACAAAATAAGATTACTGGATTTACTATCTTTTACCTAACCCTTTTCTTATATAATGGAATGAACAATGCTCCTCATGCTACAATTTTTAATTATCAAATACCTTCCGAAAAACGCTCAACGTTACTGTCTTTTGAATCACTTTTCTTACAAATTGGAGGTCTATTAGGTGCCCTGATTATGGGCTATATTTCAAATTCTTTTTCCATTACTATTGCCTGGTTTATAGGTTCAGCTGTTTTAGTATTATCCTGCTTCACTTATTTATTTTTATTCCTTTCAAAAAAAGTTATTGTTGAACAGGAAGTATAACGAGTCTGTCTACAGGAGAGGATTTAATACACATAGTTATTTAGACAGTTCTCTGTACAAAAACTACCCCTTATTATTGTCTTGGTGACCGTTTACGATTTTAAGATAGTACCTTGAATTAGTTATGAGAGTAGACCGAAAAATGATAATAAAAAGGATTTTTGAAACTTTTGTAGTATTATTAATATAGAAACATAATTTAGATATAGTCTATACTTAAAGGATATTTATAAGGCGTAAAATAGCTAAGTTGGGAAGTTGAGGGGGATTTAGATGAACATCTTATTGGGAGCAGCTCTAAGCTATCTATTTGGTTCTACGCCTACAGCTTATTTAATTTTTAAAAAGAAAAAGGGAAGAGATATTCGGAAATATGGCTACAAGAATATGGGGGCTTTAAATATTTATCACCTGCTCGGTCCTTTCCATGCTCTCACTACCTTTTTAATTGATATGGCTAAAGGGGCGATTCCAATTTGGGTCGCCCAATCCCTGGAAATGAGCGGGTCAGGTATGATTTTATGTTCTTTAATGGCAATTGCCGGGCATAACTGGCCTATCTTTCTTAATTTTCGTGGTGGCAAAGGAGTATCTACCAGTTTGGGAATTATGATGGTCTTGATGAAAAGGCAATTGCTGTTTTGGTTAGTTTTGGTTGCTATATTTTTTAGTATAATTAAGAACTTTTCTTTTAGTATGGGTTTAAGCTTTCTCTTAATTCCTCTATCAAGCTGGTGGATGCAGGAACCGGCTTATATTATATACTTATCTATTTCAATACCTTTATTAATGTTGATTCGTGTATTTCCCGATATGAAAAAACTGCACCACTTATCTTCTGGTAATCTACTAAAATTCTTTTCTTTAGTGATTAACGGTTATCCCCAAGAAGAGGAAATAAAATCTATAGAGAAAAGTTAAAATTGACAATATTTATACTTGCATTATATTATTAATTTATGTTAATTAAATTTATCATCTCTTATTACAAAAAAGCCCCCCTTAAGATGTTATTTGGATTTCTTATGTTGGTAGCAGTGGATATTGCCCAGCTTATTTCACCCCGTATAGTTCAAAGAGCGATAGATTATATTATCGCTACTTACACTGTTTCCGGGAACAATTATTCTTATCTCGGAAAACTTACTCTCTTAATCTTTGCCCTGGCGATAGCC
>CAZWFH010000210.1:0-3450 GCA_964632105.1 uncultured Atribacterota bacterium | reverse complement strand
GGTAACAATCTGATCTTCCGATGCAAACGTCCAGCTTTCGGAGTATTTATAGATCTTGAAGAAGAATTTATCCTTTCGGATAATTTCTTTACCTTAGTACCTTCGGTGAACAAAAGGGTAAAATGCCCTTCGAATAAGATAAAGGTAAAAAGTCTACACGACTACTTGAAAAAAGTTGACGGAAGGGAAAAGAATTAAAAATGAAATTAAAACGGTTTAAAAATAATCCGATTATAACTCCACGGGGAGATGACTGGGAAGCATGTGCAACTTTTAACCCAGCTGCTATATCTAAAGATGGGAAAATACATATATTATATCGTGCGGTGGGAGATTATTTAAAATATGCTGCAAACCTTGGTTATGCTATTTTTGATAAAAATCTAAATTTAATAAAAAGGTTTGATGAGCCCGTTTTAAAGCCAGATATAAAGGTATGGGAGTTTTCCATAGAAGATCCAAGAATCTGTGAAATAGAAGGTGAACTCTTCCTAACCTATGTAGTTACCCCAACTCCGTTTTGTCCTGGACCTATAAGGATACGTCTTGGTATTCCTAAACCAGCGCAATCTCTTGCCTATACAGCTCTTGCCAAGGGAAATGATTTCTTTAATTTTACAAGACAGGGAGTTATTACTCCTTTTGGAGTTGGTGAGAGAGATACGATGTTTTTTCCCCAAAAAATCAAGGGAAATTATGCAGTAATTCATAGACCAAGTAACTGGATTGGGTCAGACTATTACGGTATTAAGGCTCCAGGTATCTGGTTTGCTTATTATAATGATGAACATAAATATCTATATAACCATAAATTTACGATGGCATCCGAGAGAGATTGGGAATCTAAAAAGATAGGGGCTGGAGCACCACCAATAAGGACAGAAGCAGGCTGGCTATTGCTTTACCACGGAGTTGATAAAAATAGTGTATATAGAGCTGGAGCAGTACTTCTTGACCTAAAGGAACCTTGGAGAGTAATAGCTCGTACACCGGAACCAATTTTAGAACCTGAAGAGGATTACGAGAGAGTTGGAGATGTCCCAAATGTAGTATTTCCGGAGGGGAACTTTATTATTGGTGATGAACTTATAGTCATTTATGGTGCAGCAGATAAGGTTTGTTGTGCTGCTAAAATAAAATTAGATGAGTTTATTGACTATATGTTTAAAAATTGCAAGGTAGAATAATAAAATTTGAATAGGTTTAAAAGTATCGGTTTCTTTTAAAGGAGCAAAGAAGTGATTTAACCTGCTGATCGGTAAAGTTTTTATGTAATTGTTTGGACATAATTTAGAACCTCTTTTCTTAAAATTTAGTTCTAGATTACATCTTTTTTTATTTCTTTTGTTAGTGCACTTTTGATTTTTAAATAACATTAGTAATAAATAGTTTGACAATAATAAAAAATTAATATATTATAATTAGTAAGTGTAGTTTACTTACAATTATTTAGGAGAATTATATGTTAGTATTAAAGCCGGAAGATACACGGATTAAAAATGCTACTACCTTACTTCATCTTTTGCTAAAAAATAATGGCATTTCCAGAGCTGGCCTTTCAAGAATAACAGGATTGACCAAGACCACCATATCATCTATTATAAATGAATTTATAGCTTTAGGAATAGTTGAAGAATCCTCAAAGATCTCCACTGGTAATGTTGGTAAATCACCAATTCCCCTTCACATTAGAACAGATGCAGTATATACCATAGGTGCCCATCTCGGAAGACAGAAAGTAAAAACGGTATTAATGAATGCCAGGATGAATATTATCTCAAGAAAAAAGGGATTGTCTTATGAGAGACCTGGCCCAAAAGGAATACTCGAAAGTCTTTTCTTGAGCATAGATGATGTTATGAAAGATGCTAAGAAAAGTAAGATTAAGGTTGGTGCTATAGGGATTGGTGTTCCCGGTCCCCTTGATGCACAGACTGGTGTAGTAAGCCATCCCCCGAAGTTTAGAGGATGGAAAGATGTTCCTCTCGGAGAGATCGTGCACGAAAGGTATAAACTACCTGTTTGGATAGAGAATGATGCAAATGTAGGAGTACTTGCCGAGAAATGGCATGGTGGGGGAAAAGATTTAAAGAACTTTGTTTATATACTGGTAAATGAAGGAATAGGAGCAGGTGCAGTAATCGATGATGAACTCTATCAAGGTGCCTATGATTACGTTGGTGAGATAGGGCATACTTTATTTTATGATTATGGAAAATTCCGCTATCTCGAGGATATTAGCGGAGTAGATATTTTGATAAAAAAAGTCCGATCTCAGGGATTGGATATCGAAAATATTAAGGATATACCAAAACTTCTTAAAGATAATAATGAGGTAGTTGCTTCTACTGTTGCAAGATATATTGTTCCCTGGATCGGTGCTGCTGTAATTAATGTTATACATATTATAGGGCCGGAAGCAGTATTTATTGGTGGCAAGATGGCCGTTCTCGGAGATGCCTTGATCCAACCGATAAGAGAAATAGTTTCGATGTATTTATTTGGGGATCAAGAGGTTGATGTAAGACTTTCGGAGATCTTAGAAGATGCGGTTGCCATTGGTGCAGCTATTCATGCAACTACAAAATGGTTGGAGAAGAAGAGTACCGAGCGCGCGTACGCCGAAAGGAGGTGGGAGGAGGACAAAAATAATTAATAAAGGTTTTATTAGTTACATAGCTGATAAGACTCTTCTTGAAAGTTAGACTGTAGTCAAATAATAAGGTGTTTTACAACACCTGAAAGTAAAAGGAGGTTAAAGAGAAATGAAAAGAATTATGGTGTTATTGGTGTTAGTTCTTACATTAGCTGTTTTCTTAATGGCTATGTCAACTTCTATCTTTGCCGAAAAGGTTTCCATTTCATTTTCCTACAACTCAATAAAAGGTGGAAGGGGTTCTCAGTCGGCAGAATGGGTTGAAGATATCGTTATTCCCCAATTTGAAAAGGATATGAAAGATAAAGGCATAGATGTTGAGGTAAAGAATCTGCCAAGTGGAGTTTCGCCGGCAGATTGGAAGATGCAGTTTGTATTGGATGTTAAAGGTGGAATTGGTCCGGACGTAGCTTGGATAGATTTATTCTGGGTACCAGAATTTGCAGAAGCAAAATTAATACTGCCTTTAAATAAGTATGTTGAGGCATGGCCGATTTGGGATGAGTTCTATGCTCCTGCAAAGAAAGCGGGGAGTCATAAAGACGATGTCTATGCTATTATGTACGGTTCAGATGTGAGGATGATATATTACAATAAAGAGCTATTTAAAAAAGCGGGCATAGCTATTCCATGGCAACCCTATAGCTGGGATGGCTTGTTGGCAACTGCTCGAATAATTAAAGAGAAACTGCCCGGTGTTATTCCACTGCAGATAAATGCTGGCACGGACATGGGTGAAGCTACCACTATGCAAGGCTTATATATGGTGCTTCTGGGTGCAGGTGGACGCCTTT
>CAZWFH010000209.1:0-3459 GCA_964632105.1 uncultured Atribacterota bacterium | reverse complement strand
CTCCAAATCGATCCATAGAATATGCTGTAAAAGTCCCATCTCTAAACCAGCAATATTTATAGACTTTAAAGTTTGGTGAAGCAACAAAAGCACCAGAAGGGCTTTGGTATTTTTTCAATATTTCTATACTTTTCTCAAATAAATAATTCACAATTTTTTTCCTTTTTCTTACAATTTTATTATATTTTTATTATTATTAACTATAGGATTTTTTAATCTGATATTTATTCAAGCTATTTTACCTTTGAGTCTCCTTTACAAACAAATACATTATCACTTTAGACCACTTGTAACGACACCCTGGATAAAATACCTTTGGAAAATTACAAATACAATAATAACTGGAATCGAAGCTACTGTCGTTGCAGCAAATAATAACCCCCACTGGGTGAGATACTGGCTCTGGAAAAGAGCTATAGCTACGGGTAAAGTTCGGCGAGAGCCTTCTCTTATAGCCACATGAGCCCATGGAAACTCATCCCAAGCATAAAGGAAAGTAAAAATAGCTACTACAGCCAGTCCTGGTTTTGATAAAGGCAGGATTATCTTTCTAAAGATATCCCAACGAGTCCCACCATCCACCAAAACTGCCTCTTCAAGTTCCCTTGGTATAGTCTCAAAGAAACTTCTCAAGAGAAAAGTCTGCATGGAAAGAGTAACTGATACATACACTACTATCAACCCCCATAGACTATCAAGCAGGTGCAAGTTTTTAGCAATAATGAATTGAGGAATTATAAGCATTACTGGAGGTATCATCATACCAAGAAGGAGAATATAGAAAAACACCTCTTTCCCGGGGAATTGCATTCGAGAAAATGCATAAGCCATAAGAGAAGATATAAACACAGTTGAGATAGTTGTTGCTGTCGCTACAAAAAAACTGTTTAAGAGATTACGACCAAATAAATCCTTCCCAAGTGCTTTGATATAATTTTCCAGAGTAGGATCTCGAGGTATTAATCTAGGTGGATATTCAAAAGTGTAAATCTGACTTTTAAAAGATGCAGATATCATATATATAAAAGGAACAAGGGTAATTACTACACCACAAATAAGCAATATATAGGAAATATTACGAAAAATTCTTTCTTCTTTTGTTGTTAACATCTTTTCAATATTCCACCTTTCTTCGCAAAAGTTTTATCTCTATTACACTTACCATAAAAATAAAAGCAGCAAGGAGATAACTGATGGCAGATCCATAACCAAAATCTAGATTAGTAAAGGTTTTTTTATACATAAGTGTTAATATAAAGTGAGACAAATCCAGAGGATTACCGCCTTTAGTCATGAGTAGACCCGATACATATACATTAAACCCTCCTATTACCAGAACCACTACTAAAAATACCAAAGTAGGCCGAATGAGAGGAAGAGTAATTTTAGTAATTTTGTGCCAGATTCCTGCCCCGTCAATGGTCGCGGCTTCATAAAGATCAAGAGGAATGTTTTGTAAAGCAGCTAAAAGAATAATTGCAGACCACCCTACTCCCTTCCATATCCCTAATAGATTCAAGGGTATCATTACCAGAATAGGATCGGTTAGCCACATTATCTTTTTATCTACTAAATGCAACATATCCTTTAATATAAAATTAACTAGCCCGGCCTGACTACCAAAAAAATACTCAAAAAGAAAAGTTACAACAACCCAAGAAGTAATTACAGGAATATAATAAGCGACCCTAAAGAAGGTACGCCCTTTTATCTTCTGGTTCAGAAGGATAGCCACAACTAAAGCAAACAAAATCTGTCCCGGTACTGTTATTAAAGTATAAACAATAGTGTTTAAAGTTGCTCTTATGAAAATAGGATCATTTATAACCCTAACATAATTACTAAAACCTATAAACTTACTAGCTCCGATATCAACAATATTCCACTTATAGAAGCTCATACGCAAAGAGTAGATCAGTGGAAAAAGTATAAAGGTAAAAAAGAGACCCATACCTGGAAGAAGTAAAAGATAAGCTCCTTTCGAGCTTAAAATTTTCTTTAAAAAGCTTTTATCTAAAATCTTATTCTTAACTTCCATTATTGTCCTCGAATCAACTATAACCAATTGTCTGGAGAAGCGTAGAGCTTCTCCAGACAATTTTCTTTTCTTTTTTATCCTTCCTTATTCTTCTATAATTAATCTGTTTATCTCCTCTGCAGCATCATCAAGAGCTTGCTGAACAGTCTTTTCGTCTCTCAACATGTACTGATAAGCATTATTTATAGCATTATCCATCTCTGCCCATTTAGGATGAGGAACACGAGCTTTGGCAGTTTTTAGTTGTTCCATGAAAACATCATAGTATTCCGGTAACCTCTCATTTCCTTGGACAGTGGACAAAGTAGGTATAGCTCCTGTCTCACCAATAGTTAATTGAGCTTCCTCGGAAAGCAAAAATTTTGCCCATAGCATAGCTTCATCCTTATGCTGCGAACCTTCAAAAATGACTACATTTTGACCACCAACTACAGAACTGGTAGTTACATCAGGTCCTCTTGGAACCAACGCAAAGTTAACCTCAAATTCTGGGTAATCAGACTTAAGAATCGGGTGTGCCCATGGTCCCTCAATTATCATAGCATATTTACCAGTAGCAAGACCTTCAAAAGCACCTATTCCTCCACCACCAAGAAGCAAAGGAGAAAGAGATTCATCTCTATACATATCCACAAGCACCTGGTAGGCTGCTACACTCTTTTCCCCATTAATATATCCTATTGCAGTAGTAATCTCAGAATCAGTAACCTCTCCACCCATGGCATAGAAGATGGAAGCTGGAGCCCAAAAATATGTTCCACCCATTGTGTAACCGTATATTTCTTCATCAGGATTAGAGAGTACAGCAGCATACTTTACAAATTCATCTATAGTTTCTGGGGGTCCGGAAAGGCCAGCTTCTTCAAACATCTGCTTATTCCATACCAGAACCTGCGTGTTTGTATCCTGCGGAAGACCGTAGTAATGTCCTTTCCAGAAGTTAGTTGATGTAGGACCTGGATATGTGTTGGCAATAATTTCATCAAACCCTTCCATCTCTTCATCCAAAGCTACCAGTGCTCTAATTTCAGCAAACTCAGGAACCCAGATTATATCCAGCCTAGCAGTATCTGGGACAACTCCACCGGCAATCCCAATCAGGAGAGCAGGTTTGAAATCATCATAAGCCATTCGTGTCGGCTTTATTTTGATGTTGGGGTATTGCTCTTCAAACATTTCAATTACTTTTTTCAGAGCTTCCTCCTCAGCATCACCCATAGTATGCCAATAAGTGACGGCTTCTTTTTCCTCTGCTACCCCTTCTAATGTCATACCAGTAATCAGCATTATTACTATCAAAAAAATACTCAATCTTTTCAATTTTATCTCCTTTCTTAGATATCTAATCTAAAACTCATTTTAATACTTAACTTTTTTAATCTCTATAGAACCACCTCCCTCTATAAAATTATTACTTTATT
>CAZWFH010000208.1:0-3475 GCA_964632105.1 uncultured Atribacterota bacterium | reverse complement strand
AAATATATTTCCCTTAAAGTTCTTTCATCAACAATAGCATCTACTGACATTCTTCTGTGTTCCTGGTTGTTTGCCACAAAGTGTTTGAACGATGTACCTACTCCCTGGCTTTGTACGCCTTTTATATGATATTCTGCCATTTGAGATGAAAGATATGGATCTTCAGAAAAATATTCGAAGTTTCTTCCGCATAATGGTGAACGTTTAATATTAGTGGAGGGTCCTAAAATAATTGAAACACCTTCAGCTTGACATTCTTCACCTAATGCAATGCCTACTTTTTTAATTAATTTTCTATCCCACGAACAAGCTAATGTTGCTCCTGATGGAAAACATGTCGCAGGTACACTTGTGTTTATTCCTAAATGCTTTATTTCTTCTGCCTGTTTCCTAAGACCATGGGGACCATCTGCCATCATTATTGAAGGTATCCCTAATCTCTTTATACCTTTAGTGTGCCAAAAATCCAACCCTGAACACAAACTAGCTTTTTCTTCTAAAGTCATTTCACTTATAATTTTTTTAATATCTCTAATCATTTTACCACCTCTGTTTAATGAATCTCCCCGCAGCAAAGCTATGGGGAATTGAACCCTAAGAGATTAAAAGTGCACTACCAAAAAACAGCAAAATTGCACTCCGAAATTTAAGAAAATTTATAATCTCTGCAGTGGATGTGAAAGGATATTTCCCAGGTTACTTAACCTTTGTATGTAAAATCCGAGTGTCAGAGGGCTCCGGGCTGTCTCTATCCCTGTACTATTGCCCACATTACCATTCTTTTGGTTGCCTTGACTGCTACTAAGACAAGTAATAAAGATAAGATTCGCTTTGTAAAATCTTTCTTTCCTAATATTTAATTTTTAAAGAGCGAGTTTTCTGAAACCCTACTTTATTAATTAGTTGCTACCCAGGGTTACAGTAACTTCCACTTCTTTATCTTTCTTATTATAAGGTACCAGATTTCCTTTTATCAATTTTCCATTAATTAGTAAACGCTTAACTCCCTTGCTAACCCCCTCAGGATTTTTTACGGTAATATGATACTTTACTCCACGGAAGAGCCGAATAACCATATATTCCTTCCAACTTTTGGGAATACAAGGGTCAATCAACAAACCCTGATAATCGGGTTTAATTCCTAAAATAGCCTGGGTAATAGCTACAAAACTCCAAGCTGCTGTACCAGTAAGCCAGGAGTTTTTAGCTTCACCATAAGTAGGGGCATCTCGCCCAGCAATCATCTGAGCGTAAGAATAGGGTTCGCAACGATAGGTTTCTATAAGGTTTTCCTTAGTGCTGGGGCAGATATGTAAGTAATAGTTAAAAGCCTTATCACCATTTCCTAAAATAGTCTCTGCTATAGAAATCCAGGGATTACTATGGCAAAATATCCCCGCATTTTCTTTGTATCCTGGTGGGTAGGAAGAAATTTCTCCTAAGTTTAAGTAATAGCGGGAATATGCAGGTTGGTGTGAAATAATTCCATGAGATGTATCAAGATACTTTTCTATCGCTTTCAAAGCCTTCCCTGCTCGACCATTTTCTAAACCAACACCTCCCATAATACACCAACCCTGGGATTCAATAAATATCTTTCCTTCTTCGCATTCCTTAGACCCTACTTTATTCCCGTAGTAGTCGTAAGCTCTCAAAAACCATTCTCCATCCCAACCATGTTCTTCAACTGCTTTCTTGATAAGTTTGTAACCCTTGTTGAGTTCATTAATTTTTTCTTCAATTCCAATCTGATGTAGGAGTAATATGAGTTCACGGCAAACATAGAGAAACAAACCAGCAATCATTACTGATTCCGCTACTTCCCCATCCACATCCCCAGCCAGTTGAAAACTTTCTCCCGGCACTTTAGAAAAACAATTCAGATTCAGACAATCATTCCAGTCGGCATGACCTATAAGAGGAAGATGGTGGGGTCCTAAATTTTTTAGGGTATAATTAATAGAAAGGCAAAGGTGATCAAGAATAGTGGCTTTGCTGCCAGGTATGTCTGAATAACCAATTACTTCATCAAGAATTGAAAAATCTCCAGTTTCTTTAATATAAGCACAGGTAGAAATAATAAGCCATAATGGATCATCATTAAATCCTCCGCCTATACTCTCATTCCCTTCCTTAGTTAACGGCTGATACTGATGATAGCAACTCCCGTTAGAGAGTTGAATAGCAGCAAGTTCTAGAATTCTCTCCCTTGCTCTTTCTGGAACCATATGTACAAAACCGAGTAAATCCTGATTGGAATCCCGAAAGCCTATTCCACGTCCAACACCCGATTCGTATAAGGAAGCAGAACGAGACATATTAAAAGTTACCATACACTGGTACTGGTTCCAAATATTGACCATACGAGAAACATGTTTATTATCTATCTCTACCTTATATTGATCAAGCAGTTTAGTCCAATATACTTTTAATTCATTAAATGCTTCATCCACTGCTTGGGTAGTTCTATATACTTTCAACTTAGCCCATAATGATTCTTTATTGATAACATTAGGACTTGAAAACTTTTTATCTTCTTTATTCTCCATATATCCTAATATAAAATGGAGTACTCTATTCTGCCCCGGTTTAAGGGTGATATTGAGTTGGTGAGCAGCAACTGGACTCCAGCCATTTGCTATGGATCCAGTGCATTCTCCCTCCATAATTGCTTTAGGATTTTCAAACCCATTATGAAGGCCAATAAAAGCATCGCGGTTAGTATCAAATCCATCTATTTTTTGACTACAGGTAAAGTAGGCATAATGATTCCGCCTTTCTCGATATTCAGTTTTGTGAAAAATAGTATCATTTTCTACTTCTACCTCACCAGTACTAAAATTTCGTTGGAAATTAGTCATATCATCCATAGCATCCCAAAGGCAAAATTCAATAAATGAGAAAAGAGTTAGCGCTTTTTCCTGATCTGTATGGTTAACCAATCTCACCTTCCATATCTCCATGTTTTCTCCAAGGGGCACAAAGTAAGTGACCCCTACTTCCACACCATTTTTACATCCCTTGATCACCGAATAGCCCAAACCATGGCGACAGGAGTATCCATCTAATAGCGTGCGAGTCGGTTTCCACCCAGGATTCCAGATTGTATTACCATCTTTAATATATAAATAGCGACCACCTGTATCCATAGGAATATTATTATAACGATAGCGAGTTATTCGACGCAGTCGAGCATCTAAGTAGAAGCTGTAACCTCCGGCTGTATTGGAGATGATACCAAAGTATTTCTCGTAGCCTAAGTAGTTTATCCAGGGTAGGGGTGTATCTGGTCGAGTAATAATATACTCTTTTTTCACATCATCAAAATGTCCATATAGATTCATTGCTGTTTCCTTTACTGAAAAAATCTGGGTCTTTTTTTCATAGTTTGTCTGCCTTTATTTTAAATTACCATAGCATTTCAGAGAGAATTCTCTTTGATGAAATCAATTAGCTCATCGAATTTCGCAAATGC
>CAZWFH010000207.1:0-3481 GCA_964632105.1 uncultured Atribacterota bacterium | reverse complement strand
TGTTAGGGCGTTTCTTCAATTGGTTTATTGAATCAGGTAATGTGGATTTATTACGCCAAACTTTTTCAGTTTTTCGTGGAACTGGTAATTATTCTTTTTTTCATTCTTTGTACCTATCTCCTCTTTTATTATCACTTATCTCAGGTATTATTTGGACTGTGTTGTCTTTTATATTGAAGAGAGATAGAATTATTGCAATAATTGCAGGGTTAGCGACTGTATGGGTAGGAGCAATCTTTGTTGCCTTTGAATTTGGAAAAGTAGAAAATGCAGTCATGATGGGAATTGCAGATGAAACTACAATGCAATTATTCGCATCACTTAATTTGCCGATCCATACAAGTTTTGCAATAATTTATACTGTAAGCTTTTTATTATTGCTAATTGTTGTTTTAAAAAAAATAAACAATTTAATGAAAAGATAAAATAAAGAAGAGTAATGTTGAAATCAGTTGAATCAGATTTGACTATTGTCCTAATTTAAACCACTATGCCATACAGGTTAAGTGGGTGATATAGGAAATACTATAGAAATATGGTTTAGAGGATGACAATCCTGAATCTTTTTTTGATCAACTAGACTTAGAGTTAATTGAATTACTTGATTCCAAAGCACTTGAAGAAAAATGTTTTAAACAAGGGAATAAAATATTATTGGGAGTGTAAAAAGGATACACTGTATTGCTTATGCAAAGAAATAATTGTTCGCATGGCACTTCATATAACAGCGAGTACCCGGCTCCGCTTCGCCCAAATTGGCTCCCGATGGTCGCCAACTTCGGTAAATCGCGATGTTATATGCAATATGTCAGCCCTAAAATAAAAAAGATATATAAGCACGAATAATGTTATAGGAGGAGAAACATAAAATGTCACAATTTGCAAACCCCACAGGTTTTTTTGGTAAAATATTAGCAAAAGGTATGGCTTGGGGTCATAAAGATTTTTATAAAAATACTGCAAAGGCGCTTAATCTTAAACATGATGATAAATATCTTGAAATAGGATTTGGATCTGGATTGTTTATAAAAAAATATGTTTCAAATGTTTCAAGAATAGCTGGATTAGATTATTCTAAAGACATGGTGAAATTGGCAAGTAGTATTAATAAAAATCTTATCAAATCAGGTAGAGCTGAATTTAAACAAGGAAATGTATTATCTCTACCTTGGAATAATAATGAATTTTCTGTAGTTGTTGTAATTGAAACATTTTTCTTCTGGCCCGAACCAGCGGCATCACTTAAGGAAATATTTAGAGTATTAGTTCCTGGTGGTAGGTTAGTAATTGAAATGGCATATAATAAAGATGACGGACTAGACCACACTAAGGATATTAAAAAAATGAATTTAAACTTATATAGTGCTTATGAAATGAAAAAAATATTAAAAGAATCCGGATTTAGTGATATAGTTATTGATTATTATAAAGGTTTCCGGATTTCCTTCAAGGGATATGTTGTTCCAAAAGGTATGATTGTTAAAGCTTTTAAGAAAACGGGCTGACATACTGCATATAACAAGAAATATACGCTCCGGTGCCTAAAGGCACCTTCAGCCTTCGGCAAATCCAACTGCTAAATTGACGGGTAGAATTTCAGGGTATACAATTTAGCAGTTGGATTTCGTATATTTCTGAAACGTTGTGCGAAATGGCTTATGTCTAATTAAAGGATTATGAATGAATAATTTAAATGAAATGAAAAAAACTCTTAGGGAAATTGATAAAACAAAATACCCAGAATTAAAAAACTATAAGAAAGAAGATATTTGGAGAGATATTGGCCCAGGAGGTCTATATATAGTTTCATTATTAGGAAAAGAACTACAATTGAAAAATAATTCATTAGT
Organism: uncultured Atribacterota bacterium; assembly: GCA_964632105.1. Classification (GTDB taxonomy): domain Bacteria; phylum Atribacterota; class Phoenicimicrobiia; order Phoenicimicrobiales; family Phoenicimicrobiaceae; genus Sediminicultor. The sequence continues at coordinate 1,631 of CAZWFH010000207.1, read as the reverse complement.
TCTAGACTTAGGTTGTGGTATGGCTGAATCTTCTATCTATTTAGCAGAGAATTACAATGTTTATATTATAGCTGTAGATTTATGGAATAATCCTACTAAAATTGCAGAGAAAATAGAAAAACGCAATTGTAAAAATAAGATAATTCCTCTAAAATTAGATGCCTCTAAGAATTTACCTTTTGCAGAAAATTATTTTGATGCAATAATATGCATAAATAATTTAAATTCTTATGCAACAGATTTAACCGTAATTAAACAGATTATAAAACACTTAAAAAATGGTGGTATTTTTTGTTCAGGTGGAGAATGTCTGAATGAGGAATTTACTCCTGAGCAAATAAAAAATCCCTCAGATGTCTATAATTTTACTAAGGATGTTTGGGAGAATGACTTTTTAACATCGCATTCACCGTTATGGTGGGGAAAACATATAGCGAAAGTAGATAATTTAGAATTGATTAAATCAGAAGAGATAGTAGACGGACCAAGATTTTATGAAGAACAAGAATTATTAGCTAAGTTAACTGATTATAGCATATGGGGATTAACACCTGAACAAGGTAGAGAATTAGAAATAAAACAAATTTTTTTTGGAAGAAAGAATAGACCATATATGACAAATTATAAACTTGTAACAAGAAAGAAATAGAGTAAAATAATATTAATTTTATTGTTATGGACAAGATTTGATAACAAACAGAGGTGTCGCCACTTCGTACAACAGCAAGTACCCGTCTCCGCTATGCTTCACCCAAATTGCTCTCCCGTTGGTCGCCAACTTCGGGTACTCGCAGAACGTTAGATGCAATACGACACATAATAAAAGGAATAAAAAATGTTGAATATAATGACTAAAAAGGATTTTGATTTATTGATGCAAAGCCAAATGGCAGATTACTATAAAGGTAGATGGGCATACTTCAAAGAAGTAATTGCGATAATCAAAATAATTAAACCTGAAAATGCTCTTGAACTAGGACCAGCAAAACATACAATTATTAAGAATTGCGATATAATGGTACATCAAAAAGATGACAGTTAGGGAAAACCAGAAAATAAAGTCAATAAGATATTTTACCATAATGCTACAATAAAACCATGGCCGGTTAATGATAAAAGTTATGATGTTTTTATTGCCTTACAAGCATAGGAACACCTTGACAATAAACAAGCTAGAGCATTTCGGGAAGTGATGAGAATATCAAGATCTGCAATTTTAAGCTTTCCGTTCAATTGGAATTGTCCTGAAGATAATCCAAACTATTCAGAACATCATATGATTGATAAGGAATTAATTGGAGATTGGACTTTAAATATTGAACCAAAAAAAATTATTCAAGTTGAGAGAACTGGAACAAAAGTTAGTAAAGGCCCAAGACTTATTTACTATTGGGAATTTTCATGATGTGCCGTTCTGCATCTAACAGAGCATATGTGCTCCGCTTCGCTCCGGCGGGCTATGCTACATTTTGCTTCCGCGTTGCTCCAGCAAAACGTTATATAACATGGGAGGCAAAAGATCACCACATCATGTGGCAGATCTAGTTTGGGAAAGTCTCTGTAGAAATAATTATTCAGAAAGTAGTGATGTATGTGCATGATATTGTATTAGAAGCAAGAAATCGACTTGA